>JAACVA010000125.1 GCA_009992615.1 Rhodobacterales bacterium | reverse complement strand
CGGGGCATTCCGACGGTCAGTTCCGGGTCACAGATCACCACACGCGGCAGGATTTTCGGGTGGAAGATGATCTTCTTTTCGGCTGTCACGCTGTTGGTTATCACGCTGGCGCGGCCCACCTCGCTGCCGGTGCCGGCGGTTGTCGGCACGGCGACAATCGGGTGGATCGCGTCGGCATCGGCCCGCGTCCACCAATCGCTGATATCCTCGAAATCCCACAGCGGGCGCGTCTGCCCCGCCATGAAGGCCAGAACCTTGCCCAGATCCAGCCCCGAACCGCCGCCAAAGGCCACCACGCCATCATGCCCGCCGGCGCGGTACACGGCCAGCCCGGCGGCAACGTTGGTTTCGTTCGGGTTTGGGTCAACCTCGGCGAACAGGGCAGCATCCAGCCCGCCCTCGACCAGAAGGGCGAGGGTACGCCGGGTGATCTCCATCCCGGCCAGCCCCCGATCGGTGACCAGAAGGGGCCGTTTGATGCCCGCCGCGCGGCAGGCCTCGGCAATTTCCGTGATCCGTCCGGCGCCGAACCGGATGGACGTGGGGTAAGACCAGGTGGCGGTGAGTGTCATCGTGTCAGGCTTTCTTCAAGTGAAAGGATTTCGGCCGGGTCAGCGCCCCATAGGCCAGTTTTGACAGGCCAACGCCGCGCCCGGTATCCTTGCAGCCGGTCCAGCACAGGGCAGGGTCAAGATAATCACAGCGGTTTGCAAAAACCGTGCCGGTTTCCAGCCGCGCGCCAATGGCATTGGCCCGGTCCATGTCAGGTGTCCACAGCGACGCTGTCAGCCCGAACTGGCAATCGTTCATCAGCGCGATCGCCTCGTCATCGCCCGACACCTTCATGATGCCGACAGCGGGGCCGAAGGTTTCGTCCCGCATGATCCGCATGTCATGGGTCACATCCACCAGGATCTGCGGCGCGATATAGGCGCCGCCATCGTCCTGTGGAAACAGCTTGGGGTCGATCAACCCCCGCGCACCCGCTGTGCGCGCCTCGTCCACCTGGGCGCGCACTTCGGCGGCAAAGCGGCGGTGCGCCATTGGCCCCAGGGTGGTGTCGGGGTCCAGCGGATTGCCCAGCCTATAGCCTTCGACGATCGCCACCGCGCGATCCACAAAGTCGGAAAAGTGTTGTTCGTGCACATAAATCCGCTCGATTCCGCAACAGCATTGCCCGGAATTGAACATTGCGCCGTCGATCAGGGTTTCGACCGCCGCGCCGATATCCGCGTCTTCCATCACATAGCCGGGATCTTTGCCGCCCAGTTCGGTGGACACGGCGGTGAAGGTGCCGGCCGCCGCCCGCTCCATCGTGCGGCCCCCCGCCACCGACCCGGTAAAGTTCACGAACCTGAAGGCGCCACCTGCAATCAGGCCGCTGGTCACCTCATGATCGAGAAACACCGCCTGAAACACCTCTTCGGGCACGCCAGCGGAATGAAACGCGCGCGCCATTCTTTCGCCCACCAAAAGGGTCTGGGTGGCATGCTTCAACAGCACCGCGTTGCCCGCGATCAACGCCGGCGCTACGGTGTTGATCGCCGTCATGTACGGATAATTCCACGGTGCAACCACCAGAACCACCCCCTGCGGGCGATGCTCGATCCGCCGCGAAAACCGGTCTGACTCCTCGATCACGATGGGTGCCAGCTCGGCTTCTGCAATGCTGGCCATATAGGTGGCCCGTTCCGAGAACCCGCCGAATTCGCCGCCATAGCGCACCGGGCGCCCCATCTGCCAGGCCAGTTCCGGCACGATCTCTTCGTTCATCGCGCCCACGGCCGCCACCCCGGCCAGAACCAGCGCGGCACGCTCGGCCACCGGGCGGGCGGCCCAGTCGCGCTGGGCCGCGCGGGCGCGGGCGACGGATACGGCGGCCTCGTTGAAGCTCAGCGCCGGACGTTCGGCATAAACCGACCCGTCCACCGGCGAAATACACTGCAACACCCCTGTCATCACGGCTCTCCCGGGGGACATGCCCCCATCTTCGGTTTCACAAATATCCCCAGGGCTCTGGCACAGTCAGCGGGGGGGCATACAGCCCCCTGCAACGTCTCAGGCCCGCTCGAACCCTCTGGCTATCTCATAATCAGTCACAGCGCGCGCGAAATCCTCAAGTTCCACCTCGGCGCAGCGCACATAGTGGTCGATCACCTCGTCGCCCATGGCCGCTCGCAGCATCGACGAGCAGCGCAAAGCCTCGGTTGCGTCGTGCAGATTGCGGGGAATTTGCGGGACGTCTGCGGCATAGACATCGCCCCGGATCGGCGGCCCGAGGGTCAGGCCGGCCTCAATCCCGGCGATGCCGCTGGCGATCTGCGCCGCGCAGGCGAGGTAGGGGTTGATGTCGGATCCGGGGATACGGCATTCGACCCGCAGGCCTTTCGTGGCCTCGCCGACCAGGCGGAACCCGGCGGTGCGGTTGTCGACGCTCCACACCGTTTTGGTGGGGGCGAAGGTGCCCGCGACAAAGCGTTTGTAACTGTTCACATAGGGCGCCAGAAACACCGTGGTTTCGCCCGCATGGGCAATCAGCCCGGCCATATAGGCGCGCATAGTCGCCGACATGCCCATCTCGGCCGCGGGGTCGTGAAAGGCGTTCGTGCCGTCCTTCCACAGGCTTTGGTGGATATGCGCGGCTGACCCCACCTTGTCGCGGTGCCATTTCGGCAGGAACGTCGCGGCGTGGCCCTGTAGCCAGGCGATGTCCTTGACCGCCTGTTTGGCGATGACATGGTGATCGCAACAGGCCAGCGCCTCGTCATAACGGATGTTCAACTCTTCCTGCCCGGTTTCGGCCTCGCCCTTGGTGTTTTCCACGGGGATGCCTGCGGCGAACAGATGGTTGCGGATCGGGCGCATAACCGCCTCTTCGCGGGTGGTCTGCTGGATGTTGTAATCCTCGTTATAGCCCGAGATCGGCGTCAGGTCGCGGAACCCGCCCTTGCGGATCGTGTCATAGGACTGTTCGAACAGGAAAAATTCCAATTCCGTTGCCATCTTGGCGGTGAATTCCATCGCCTCGAGGCACCGCAGCTGGGTTTTCAGAACCTCGCGCGGGGAATGGGGCACCGGGGCGTGGCTGTGATGGTCCAGCACATCGCACAGCACCATCACCGTGCCTGCCAGCCAGGGCATCGGGCGCAGGGTGGAAAGATCGGGGCGCATGACATAATCGCCATAGCCGTGGCGCCAGGACGTGGCGGCGTATCCGTCAGGCGTGGCCATCTCAAGGTCGGTGGCCAGCAGATAGTTGCAGCAGTGGGTTTCGCTGTGCCCTGACTCAAGAAAGTTGCGCACATGGAACCGCTTGCCCATCAGGCGGCCCTGCATGTCGACAAGGCACACCAGTACGGTGTCGATTGCGCCGGAATCGGCCAGTTCGGAAAGGGTGTCGAGGGTCATCGGGGCCATGGCGGGTTCCTTGGGTGGCAAGGGGCGCGCGGACAGGCCGCGCGCCCGGATATTCACCGAATGTCAGAAAACTGCAAGTTCAGCCATAGCGATAGGGGCGTCCGGCCTTTTCCATGTCGGCATTGTACTGTTTGATGATTTCGACAACCTTTGCCTTGGTCGGGCTTTCGGCGGCGATTTCATCCCAGAACACCCGTGCCGCATCCTCGACCGTCTTCCATTCGGCGTCGGGGATGCTGGTCAGTTGCAGCTTGCTGCCGTTGACGCGCAGCGCCGCCTCGCCGCCCCAATACCACCACTGGCGATAGTAATGCGACTGATCGCAGCAGACCTTGAAAAGTTCCTGCAAATGCGGCGGCAATTCGTTCCAGCGGTCCATATTGGCAAAGAACGACCCGGCCCAGGCGCCCGAGATGTTGTTGGTC
>JAACVA010000211.1 GCA_009992615.1 Rhodobacterales bacterium | reverse complement strand
AGGGGCGGCGGGGCTTTCCGGGGGCGGGGTATTTCTGGGGTGGTGCCGCCGGGTTCACCAGTTTCATCAGCCATGCGGGCGGCCCGCCAGCGGCGGTTTACCTACTGTCGCGCGGGCTGGACAAGACGACCTATCAGGCGACCACTGTGATCGTGTTCACAGCGATCAACCTGTATAAGGCGGTATTTTACGCCGGCCTTGGAATTTTTACCCGTGAAACGCTGTGGGCCGGGTTGTTTCTGGTGCCGGTTGCCTTCGGCGGGGTTTATCTTGGCGTCTGGCTGCACCGGGTGATGTCCGAGCGGCTGTTTTTCGGAATCACCTATGTGTTGCTGACAGTTACCGGCAGCAAGCTGATCTGGGATGCGCTGAGCTGACAGGGCGCGCCGGTTCGCCACCGCCCCTCATGCGGGTTTGCCGATGGGGGGCAGGTGTTCGGCCAGGTTTTCAAACCCGAGGCCCGCAGCAACGACACAGGACAGACCGGCAGGTGACGACACGATGATCGTCCAACTGCCCGAATCGGTCGAGGCGAACATCTCAACCACCTGGTTGTTGCCGCCCAGGCCGACGGACTGTCGGGTTTCCCCGAACTGTGCCGCCAGCCTTTCGATCACCACGGCGCGGGGCGCGCAGTTGCGGTTTTGTTGCGCACTGGCGTGGTCGGTGGCCAAAAGAAAAGCGCCAAGAGCAAAGACAGAAGCGATCAGTTGACGGTTCATCTGGTTCTCCTTGATGTGTCGTTGCCATGATCGTGCGGTTTTGCGGCGGCTATTCCGGCCCGATCATGGAACATGGCGCCAAGACTGGCCTTACCCTGCCAAAAACGGGTTAACGGACCGTTCGCCCCAAGACGGCGCTGCGTTGCGGCAATTCCGGGTTGCGAAATGCTGCGCTTTTGGTCCAAGCTGCGCAACAAAGTTGCAAGGAGTGAACAATGCCTGACAACATGCGCCCGCTGCGGTCTGTCCTTTACATACCCGGGTCCAACAACCGGGCCCTGGACAAGGCGCGCGGCCTGCCTGTGGATGCAATCATTTTCGATCTGGAAGACGCGGTGGCCCCCGATGCCAAGGTTGCCGCGCGCGCCACACTTGCAAAGGCGCTTGGCCATGGATACGGCGCCCGCGTAACCATGGTGCGGATCAACGGTTTTGACAGTGAATGGGGCGCGGACGATCTGGCGGCCATCGCCACCGCATCTCCTGAGGCGGTGCTCTTGCCAAAGGTGAACCGCGCAGCGGACATCAAAGACCTTGCACAGCGTCTGGCGCTTCGGCCCGAAACCGCCAACACCCGGATATGGGCGATGATGGAAACCTGCTCGGGCATCCAGAACGCCGCCGCCATTGCCCGGGCGCCGCGCATGGCGGGGTTCATACTGGGCACCAACGACCTGGCCAAGGAAATCGGCTGCGCAACGGGCGGCGACCGGATGGCGATGATGCTGTCGCTGCAAACCTGTCTGCTGGCGGCCCGCGCGGCAGGCATCGCCTGTATCGACGGGGTGTATAACGCGTTCAAGGATGACGACGGATTGCGCGCCGAATGTGAACAGGGCCGCGCGCTGGGCATGGATGGCAAGACGCTGATCCACCCCGGTCAGGTGACCATTGCCAACACCGTGTTCGCCCCCTCGCCCGAGGCGATCGACCTGGCCCAGCGACAGATCGCCGCCCACAAGGCGGCGCTGGCCACCGGACAGGGGGTGGCCGTGCTGGATGGTCGCATCGTCGAGAACTTGCATATCGTCACGGCGCGGGCCACGCTGGCCAAGGCAGAAGCCATCGCAGCATTGGAGAGCGCATGATCCTTATAATCCTTGGCCTCGCCCTGTGGGCCGCTGTGCATTTCTGGAAACGCGCGGCGCCTGACAGCCGGGTCAGCCTGGGCAACACCGGCAAGATCATCGTTGCCGTCGGCGCGGTGCTTGCGATCGTGCTGATGGTGATCGGGTATCGCGGGTATGACGGGCCGGTGTATTGGGGCCGCACGGCGGCCATGACCGGCATCAACAACCTTTTGATGGTGTTTGCCTTTTATCTGTATGCGGCAAGTGGCGCGAAGACCCGGATCACCCGCATCATCCGCCACCCGCAACTGACGGCGGTCACGATCTGGGCGATTGCGCACCTTCTGGTGAATGGTGATCTGGCCAGCTTCGTGTTGTTTGGTGGTCTGTTGGCCTGGGCCGTGGCCGAGGTGATCGTGCTGAACCGTGCCCAGCCAAACTGGACCCGGCCCGCAGCCGTACCGGTGAAGAAAGAGGTAACGGCGGTGGTTGCAACGGTCGTCGTCTATGGTGTTGTATCGGGTATTCACATCTGGCTGGGAGTGAACCCCTTTGGCTGAACAAGTTGTTTACCGCCTGCTGACCGGCGACGACACCAGCGCGTTCTGCCACAAGGTGTCAGAAGCATTGAGCAAGGGGTGGATGCTGCACGGATCGCCTGCCTATGCGTTCGATCAGGCGAATGGCGTAATGCGCTGTGCCCAGGCAGTGACCAAGGTGATCGACCAACCCTATCACCCCGACATGAAACTGGGCGCGCAATGACCAAGACAAATCCGGGCCGGTTTTTTGAGGATTACCGCGTCGGACAGGTGATCGGGCACGCCGTGCCGCGCACCGTTGGCGCGGGCGAACGGGCGCTGTACCATGCGCTGTATCCGGCGCGCGGTGCGCTGTATTCATCGGATGAATTCGCGCGGGCCTGTGGGCTGTCTGCCGCGCCGCTGGACGATCTGATCGCGTTTCACGTCGTGTTCGGCAAGACGGTTCCCGACATATCGCTGAATGCGGTGGCCAATCTGGGCTATGCCGAAGGGCGTTGGCTTGCCCCGGTTTGGCCCGGCGACACCCTGCGCGCCACGTCGCAGGTGATCGGGTTGAAGCAGAATTCAAACGGCAAGACCGGTGTCGTCTGGGTGCGCACCACGGGGCTGAACCAGCATGGCACGGCTGTGCTGTCTTATGTGCGCTGGGTCATGGTGCGGCGCCGCGCCGAAGGTGCCGCGCCCGAAACCGTGGTGCCGGATCTGGCGGGCGCCGTCGCGGCAGACGATCTGGCCGTGCCCAATGGCCTTGATTTCACCACCTATGATTTTGCATTGGCCGGCGAACCGTATCGCCTGGGCGATTATGCGGTGGGCGAGGTGATCGACCATGTCGATGGCGTGACCGTTGAAGAGGCCGAGCATATGCTGGCCACACGGTTGTGGCAGAACACCGCCAAGGTGCATTTCGATGTCACCGCGCGGGACGGCGGGCGGCTGATCTATGGCGGCCATGTGATTTCGCTGGCCCGCGCGCTCAGCTTCAACGGTCTGGCCAATGCGCAGATGATCGTTGCGCTGAACGGCGGCGCCCATGCCAACCCCTGTGTCGCGGGCGACACGGTGCGCGCCTGGTCGCAGGTGTTGGACACCGCGGTGACCGCCGCGCCCGGAGTCGGGGCGATCCGGCTGCGCACTGTGGCGGTTAAGGGGGCGGGTGAGGGGCTAAAGGACAGCGCCGGGCGCTATCGGCCGCATGTCTTGCTGGATCTGGATTACTGGGCGCTGATTCCCGTTTGAGCGATGTACCTGGGCCGAATGTTGACGCCTCCGGCGGACGTATTTTCAGCAAAAAGAAGTTGACGTTGGCGCCATGTGATCACAAAATTTCGCGCTGTGATCACACTTTCCCGAAAAAGTGACGCAACTGCGACCAATTGCGCCGAAAATTTGAGTGAAGGGGCGTGACTTGCCTGAGCATTCAGGCGTACAGTTTGGAAATCCGAACGATCAGCATCCGAAGAGTGGATGCGCAGGACAAGGAACATCCAATGGCTGACGTCAATCGGGGCAATCGGCCCCTGTCGCCGCATCTGAGCATTTATCGCCCTCAGTTGACCTCGATCACCTCGATCCTGACACGGATCACCGGAAACGCGCTGTTGGTCGGCGCGTTGTTGGCCGTTTGGTGGTTTCTGGCGGCGGCCACGTCGCCGGACTATTTCGCCTTCGTCGACGGAGTGCTGACAAGTTGGTTCGGCGATCTGGTCATGCTCCTGTCAGTCTGGGCGTTGTGGTATCATTCGCTGGCCGGGTTGCGGCATCTGTACTGGGACACCGGGCGGGGCATGGATATCGAGACGGCTGAAAAGCTGGGATGGGGCTGCATTGGCGGTTCCGTCGTGCTGACCATTCTGACCGTTCTTGTGGTGTAAGGAGGCTGACATGTCATATCTGACAGACCGCAAACTGGCCGTTGGTCTGGGTTCTGCCAAGCAGGGCACGCAACATCACTGGGGCATGACCGTTTCGTCGGTTGGGCTGCTGGTACTGGTGCCGCTGTTCGTGTTCACATTCGGCCCCATGCTGGGGCAGCCCCATGCCGATGTCGTCGCCTATTTCGGGCGGCCTTTTCCGGCTATAGTTGCGGCGCTGACCTTTGTTGTCGGATTCCTGCATTTCAAGAATGGCGCGCAGGTGCTGATCGAGGATTACTCTGACGGGTTTACGCGCAAGGCGCTGATCGTCGGGGTGACCTGTTTGTCTTATGCGGCTGCGGCGACGGGGCTGTACGCCATCGTTCGTCTCGCGCTGTGAAAACTGGGGGCTGATTTATGGCGGCTTATGATTACGAGACCCACGAATATGATGTCGTGGTTGTGGGCGCGGGCGGCGCCGGATTGCGCGCTACGCTGGGCATGGCCGAGCAAGGGCTGCGTACAGCCTGTGTCACCAAGGTTTTCCCAACGCGCAGCCATACTGTAGCAGCGCAGGGCGGCATCGCCGCCTCGCTGTCGAACATGGGGCCGGACAACTGGCAGTGGCATATGTACGACACCGTAAAGGGGTCTGACTGGCTGGGCGATACCGACGCGATGGAGTATCTGGCCCGCGAAGCGCCCAAGGCGGTGTACGAGTTGGAACATTACGGCGTGCCGTTTTCCCGCACCGAGGATGGCAAGATTTATCAACGCCCGTTCGGGGGCCACACCACCGAATTCGGAGAAGGCCCGCCGGTGCAGCGCACCTGCGCCGCCGCAGACCGGACCGGCCACGCCATGTTGCACACATTGTATGGCCAAAGCCTGAAGCAGAAGGCGAAATTCTATATTGAATATTTCGCAATCGACTTGATCATGTCGGACGATGGCGTGTGTCAGGGCGTGATGTGCTGGAAGCTCGACGATGGCACGCTGCATCTGTTTTCGGCCAAGATGGTGGTTTTGGCCACGGGCGGTTATGGCCGGGCCTTTTTCAGCGCGACATCGGCGCACACCTGCACCGGCGACGGCAACGGTATGACTGCGCGCGCCGGGCTGCCACTTCAGGACATGGAATTCGTGCAATTTCACCCAACAGGGATCTACGGCGCGGGCTGTCTGATCACCGAAGGGGCGCGGGGCGAAGGCGGCTATCTGACCAATTCGGAAGGCGAGCGGTTCATGGAACGCTATGCCCCCACATACAAGGATCTGGCCAGCCGCGATGTGGTTTCGCGCTGTATGACCATTGAAATCCGTGAAGGCCGCGGCGTGGGCAAGGACAGCGATCACATCTATTTGAACCTGAACCATCTGCCGAAAGAGGCGCTGATGGAACGGTTGCCGGGGATTTCCGAGTCGGCCCGCATCTTTGCCGGTGTCGACGTGACCAAAGAGCCGATCCCGGTTCTTCCCACGGTCCACTACAACATGGGGGGCATCCCGACCAACTATTGGGGCGAGGTTTTGGCCCCAACCGCCGACAACCCCGACAACGTGTCGCCCGGTCTGATGGCTGTGGGCGAAGCGGCCTGTGCCTCGGTCCATGGTGCAAACCGGCTTGGATCGAACAGTTTGATCGATCTCGTGGTGTTTGGCCGGGCGTCGGCGATCCGGGCAGGGCAGATATTGGACCCGTCCTCCGCAGTGCCGGCGCCGAACAAACGCTCGATCGACGGTGCGCTCAGCCGGTTCGATGGTCTGCGTTATGCCAAGGGGCATGTCCCCACGGCCGAACTGCGCTTGGAAATGCAAAAGACCATGCAACAGGACGCCGCCGTGTTCCGCACGGACAAGACGCTGGCCGAAGGCAAGGCAAAGATGGAAGGCATCGCCGGCAAGATGCGCGACCTCAAGGTCACCGACACGTCGATGATCTGGAACAGCGATTTGATGGAAACGCTGGAGTTGGAAAACCTCATGCCCAACGCCGTGGCGACGATCACCGCCGCTGCCGCCCGCAAGGAAAGCCGGGGTGCCCATGCCCATGAGGATTATCCTGATCGGGATGACGTGAACTGGCGCAAGCACTCTCTTGTCTGGTTCAAGGGGACCGAGGCCAGCCTCGGGTATCGCGGGGTGCATCTGCAACCGTTGACCAGCCATAACGATGGCGGGATCGACCTGAAGAAGATCGCGCCGAAAAAGCGGGTGTATTGATGAATTTACTGCTGGCTCTGGTTCTGGTTTTGGCCGGTGCGATGCCAGTTGCGGCCGGGGGGCGGGCTGTGTCGGCCTGTCCGGCAGGGTCGGCAATCCGTTTTGACGTGCGGGGCCAGGGACGGTGCGAGGCTATCAGCGGCCTCGCCCTGCGTTCGTCCGTTGTGGCGGAACGAGGTCAGGCTCGGCGCCTGTTGTGCCCCTATCCGTATCGACCCTCGGATGCGGTGTTTTCCGGCGGTTCGGGGTATTTGATCAAGGACGACGTCCGCCGGGCGCAGGGGTGTCTGTGAAACAGGTTCTGACCCTTTGCGCATTTGTGACGGCCTGTGGCCCGGTGTCGCCACAACTGGCCGCGCGTCAGTGTGAAGAAAGGGCGCGTCAGGCCGATGGGCCGTTCGGTCAGGTGGCCGTCGGGGTTGGAACGGGTGGCGCACGCAGCCAGATCGAACTGGGCGTGACCAGCGATTATCTGGCCGGACGCGACCCCTATGAGGTGTATGACTCATGCGTACGGCAAAAGACAGGGCAGGGGCCGATAAGGCCGCTGGTCTTGCTGTGATCATACGAAAACCGCACCGAGGGGCACCGACAACGCAGATCGCCGTTATGGGATCGTTGTTGTTCGCACTGTTGGCTTGCACGCCGGCCACGCGTGATGACCTGACCCGCACCGCTGCAAAATCCGCGATCCGCCCGGTTCTGGCCCAACGCCTTCCAGGCGTGCCCGTCGAAGCGGCCGCCGACTGCGTGATCGACAACGCCCAATCCAGCGAACTCTTGGCGCTGGCCTCTGATTCTGTCACGGGGGCCACTGCCAGCACCGTACAGATCGTAACCACAATCCTGTCCCGTCCCGGGACAATCCGATGTCTGGCGACCGATGGTCTGCCAAATCTTTTGCGATAGGAGCCCAGTCATGGTTCAATTGACCCTGCCGAAAAACAGCCGCATCCGCACCGGCAAAACCTGGCCGCGTCCGGAAGGTGCCAAAAACACCCGCAAGTTCAGCATCTACCGCTGGAACCCGGACGATGGTGAGAACCCTCGGGTTGATACATATTTCGTGGATATGGACGCCTGTGGGCCGATGGTTCTGGACGCGCTGATCAAGATCAAGAATGAGATCGACCCGACGCTGACCTTCCGTCGGTCCTGTCGCGAGGGGATTTGCGGCAGTTGTGCGATGAACATCGACGGGATCAACACCTTGGCCTGCATCTATGGCATGGACGAGATCAAGGGTGATGTTAAGATTTATCCTCTGCCACACATGCCGGTGGTCAAGGATCTCATCCCCGACCTGACCCATTTCTATGCCCAGCATGAAAGCGTCATGCCCTGGCTGGAAACCACCACGACGCGCCCTGCCAAGGAGTGGCGGCAAAGCATTGATGATCGCAAGAAGTTGGATGGGTTGTATGAATGTGTAATGTGCGCCTGCTGTTCGACGTCCTGCCCCTCGTATTGGTGGAACGGCGACCGGTATCTGGGGCCAGCCGCGTTGTTGCATGCCTATCGCTGGATCATCGACAGCCGTGACGAGGCGACGGGCGAACGGTTGGATGATCTGGAAGATCCGTTCAAGTTGTATCGCTGCCACACCATCATGAACTGTGCCAAGGCCTGCCCGAAGGGGTTGAACCCGGCCAAGGCGATCGGTGAAATCAAAAAGTTGATGGTCGAGCGTACCGTTTGAAATTTCAACGCGGGGGGGGGCGCCCCCCCCTTCGGGACTGAAATCGTAAACCATTGTTGGTTTTATGTCAAAGTACAGGCTTATATACTCGGAGTTCTGGCTGAGGCGAATTCGGCGGTTCCTGCAATGGCTGTTTCGATCATTGAAAGGACGAACCACTTGATTGGACAGCCATAGTTGCCGAGATTGCGCCGCTCGGCGGCCGACACCCGATCTTGCAGATGATCCTACCCTGCGAAATCGGCCAGCAGCGCGGCAAACCTGTCCTGGGCCAGTCGAAAAAAGGTTTCGTTGTGCCACAGGGTGTCGTCGGCATCAAAGACAATGGTGGTCAGGCATCTGGGGGCCTTTGGTTCGTTTCGGTAGCGTTATACGCTGCACCCCCTTTTCACAGGGGACGCAGGCATTATATAGAGGCGTCATACAGCAACGCTTTCCCGACGGAACCGGAGTTACGAAGTGATCGCGAACCCCATTACGATGTCGGACAAGGAAAGCCCTGACGACGACAACGGCGTCATCCTTGAGACCCGGAAGAAAACCCAGCGCCCGCCGCTTTACAAGGTGCTGCTGCTGAACGATGACTATACCCCAATGGAATTCGTGGTCCATGTGCTGGAACGGTTTTTTGGCATGAACCACGCCCAGTCTTTCGAACTGATGCTGACAGTGCATAAAAAAGGCTTGGCGGTGGTCGGCGTGTTTTCATTCGAGGTGGCCGAAACTAAGGTGGCGCAGGTAATGGATTTTGCCCGCCGTCACCAGCACCCGCTGCAATGCACCATGGAAAAGGAATAGGGCGCGCGCGCCCGGCCCATGCTGTCTACAAGATTGTCCTTCGCCCTTGATAAGGGTATTTTGTCGGTCCCCGAGGATGGGCGCACCTGCGTGTTCGGTGCCTGCGGATCTGATGATTTGTCTGGTCTGGGCGCGGTGCAGGTGGTGCAGGGAATGCGGCCAGAAGTTGATGCATTGCTTGCGCGTGACGTCGATGTCGTAACGGCGCCCACCGGTGACTTTTCTGCCGCGCTGGTGGTTCTGCCCCGTTCCAAGGTGCAGGCCCGCGATCTGATCGCGCAGGCCGCCGCTCTGGTCGGTGCTGGCCAGGTCTGGATCGACGGGCAAAAGACCGACGGTGCCGACAGTATCATCCGCGATCTGCGCAAACGCACGGTGGTGGATCCGGTGATCGCCAAGGCCCATGGCAAGCTGTTTGGCATTCAGGGCGCCGATCTGTCCGATTGGCGGGCCGCACCGATCCGTTTGGACAATGGCATGGTCACCGTTCCCGGCGTGTTTTCGGCCGACGAGGTTGATCGTGGATCGGCCCTTTTGGCGGCGCATCTTGGGGCAATCAAGGGGGTCGTCGTCGATCTTGGCGCAGGCTGGGGGTATCTCGCCGCCGAACTTTCGCGCAACCCTGAAATCACCGCCCTGCATCTGGTCGAGGCCGACCATGACGCGCTGAACTGTGCCCGCCAGAATGTCACCGATCCGCGGGCGCAGTTCCACTGGGCCGATGCCACCACCTTTGCCCTGCAAGGCGGCGTCGATCATGTGGTGATGAACCCGCCGTTCCACACTGGCCGCGCCGCCGACCCGGCCTTGGGGCGGGCGTTCATCGTCGCGGCTGCGCGCCTGTTGAAACCGGCGGGACAGATGTGGATGGTGGCCAACCGCCATCTGCCCTATGAGGCGGCGTTGGCCGAGCGTTTTGTCAAAACCACCGATCTGTCCGCCGATGCCGCGTTCAAGGTGATCCACGCCGAGCGCCCCCGTCGCAAGTCACTCTGAACCTCCACCGGAGCTGCCCCATGTCATTTTCCATCGCAGGCAAAACCGCCGTCGTCACCGGGGCCGCCAATGGCATCGGCTTGGCCATCGCGCGGCACTTTGTCGATAATGGTGCCAATGTCATGTTTGCCGACATGGACGAAAACCGCTTGGCTGACGAATGTGGCGGGGCGAAAGAGAACTCCGAAACAATCCGCTATTTTTGTGGCGATCTGCGGGAAAAGCTGACCATTGCCAATTTGCTGTCGGCCACGATCGATGCTTTCGACCGGGTGGATATTCTGGTCAACGCATCGCGCCAGATCATGACATCCGATCCGTTGGACCCGGACGACGATTCGGTTGCGCTGTTGTTGCAGCAGAATCTTGTTACCACCCTGCGCCTCAGTCAGTTGTTCGCAAAACGGATGATCAAGCAGTCGGTCGAAGATGGCCATGATGATCGGCAGGCGGGCTCGATCATCAACCTCAGCTCGATCGCCGCGCGGCGCACGACGGCAAATCTGTTGGCCTATTCCGTGGCATCGGCAGCGGTCGATCAGGCCACTCGATCCCTCGCCGTGGCCTTTGCGCCGTACCGCATCAGGGTAAACGCCGTGGCCTTCGGCAGTGTGATGAGCAATTCGTTGAAAGGCGCCATGAAAGACGATACCGACATGCGCGCCGACATCATCGGTCACACACCTTTGTCCCGCATCGCCAGCCCGTCCGAAGTGGCCGATACCGTTCAATTTCTTGCCTCGGATGGCGCAGGTTTCATGACCGGACAGATCCTGACCATCGACGGCGGGCGCACTCTGTTGGATGTGGTCGACCGGGCGGCGCATTAGGGGCCGTGCGACAGCTTGCCAAGCTGTCAACTTTGCATGACAACTGCCCGAAACATGTTACAGCAGGGGGCGCCGATGGACAGCGCGATGGACACCGAAAAAACCAGTGCGGCGGCGTGGTTCCGCGAATTGCGCGACAGCATCGTCGCGGCGTTCGAGGCGCTTGAGGATCGTCAGACCGTCGGCCCCACCGCCGACCGCCCCGCAGGCCGGTTCGAGGTCAGCGAAACGCAGCGCCAGTCCGATGATGGCAGCGAAGCGGGGGGCGGACTGATGAGCGTGCTGCGCGGCGGCCGCGTTTTTGAGAAGGTCGGCGTGAACGTGTCCACGGTGTTCGGCACTTTGGGGGACCGTGCACAGAACGCCATGGCGGCGCGCAAGGGCATTCCGGGAATGGCAGACGATCCGCGCTTCTGGGCCAGCGGCATTTCCCTTGTGGCGCATATGCAAAACCCCCATGCGCCTGCGGTGCATATGAACACGCGGATGTTCTGGACGCCGCAGGCCTGGTGGTTCGGCGGCGGGTCCGATTTGAACCCCTGTATTGAATATGCCGAAGACACGGCGCATTTCCACGCCACCCAGCAGGCCCATCTCGACCCGCACGGGGCCGATCTTTACCCCCGGCTCAAGGCATGGGCGGATGAATATTTCTATATCCCTCACCGCAAACGTGCCCGGGGTGTGGGTGGTATTTTCATGGATGACCACTGCACCGGCGACTGGCAGGCCGATCTTGCCCTGATCCGCGACATCGGTCGCGCCTTCCTGCCCGCCTATGTGCCCTTGGTGGATCACCGCCGCGATACCGAATGGTCCGAGACCGACAAGGATACCCAACTTGTGCATCGTGGCCTCTATGCCGAATACAACCTCGTTTATGACCGGGGCACGAAATTCGGCCTTGAAACCGGGCACGATGCCAATGCCGTATTGATGAGCCTGCCGCCAATGGCCAAGTGGGTCTGACGACCCTGCACATGGTCGGATAAAACCGGCAAGTCGGCCGGATAAGTTACGGTGGCGGATTCGGGCGCATTGAGTGCCTGAGGCTTCGCGCTATCTGTCCTTCCTCGCTTCCCGTTGTGAAAGTTCTCCGATGGCCGAAACCGTGCGCGCCCCTTCGTCCGATGCTGCGCCAGCCGGGGCGCGCCACCGCTGGTTGGCCATGGCTGTGCTGCTGGTGGCGGGCTTCATGAATTTGGTGGACGTGACCATTGTCAACGTTGCCTTGCCCAGCATCGAGGCAGATTTCAACGCCACCGCCAGCCAGATCGAATGGGTGGTGGCGGTGTATATTCTGGTGTTCGCCCTGTGCCTGATTCCCGGCGGGCGGTTCGGTGACATGCTGGGCCGGCGCACGATGTTCATCGCCGGGGTGATGCTGTTCACCTTCGGGTCGGCCCTGTGTGGTCTGGCGCCTGACATAGCGTGGCTTGTCGGGGCGCGGGTGGTTCAGGGGGTAGGCGGGGCGATCATGATTCCCCAGACATTGGCTCTGGTGCCGGCGTTGTTTCCCCCGGCGGAGCGTGGCGCGGCCTTTGCTTTGTTCGGGCTGTCGGCGGGGCTTGCCTCGGTATCTGGGCCGTTGTTGGGCGGTGTGCTGATCGGGGCCGATCTGTGGGGCCTTGGCTGGCGACCGATCTTTCTGGTGAATATCCCGGTGGGTGTTCTGGCCGTGCTGTTGGCGCTGCGTTTCCTGCCTCGGGTGGCGCGGCGGGCCGATGTGGGAATCGACACCGTGGGCATTCTTCTGGCTGGCGCGGCGCTGTTGATGGTTGTGTTTCCGCTGATCGAGGGGCGCTCGCTGGGCTGGCCCTTGTGGTGTTTTGGCCTGATGGTGCTGTCGGTGCCGGTGGCCGGGGCCTTTGTCGCCTGGCAAAGGCGGCAAGGCCGGTTGGGGCGTCCCGAACTGTTGCCCGCCGCCCTCTTGGCCAACCGCAGTTATCTGGTGGGTGTTGGCCTGACGGCAGTGCTGTTTTCGGGCATTCCAGGGTTTTTCCTGATTCTCGCGCTGTTTCTGCAAAACGGCTTTGGCCTGACGCCGTTGCAATCGGGGGTGACGACAGTGCCGTTTTCGGGCGGCGTGCTGCTGGCGTCAGTCATCGCGGGGCGGCTGGGCAACCGTTTTCTGCGGCAACGAATCACGGCGGGCGCTTCCATGCTTTCACTGGGCATGATCTGGCTGATGGTACAGGTTTTGGGTGTTGGCGATACGGTTCAGGGCATCACCTATCTGCCGGCGTTGACATTGGCGGGGATTGGTCTGGGCACGGCGATTTCGCCATTGTTCAACACTGTCCTCGCCTCGGTCTCGGGGGCCGATTCGGGCGGTGCCTCGGGCGCGTTGCAGGCGTTTCAGCAGGTGGGCGGCGCGCTGGGCATCGCCATCGTCGGACAGGTGTTCTTTTCCCGGCTTGACGGGGGGGCCGTCAACGGCAGTGTCGCAGCCCAGGCTGCCTATGCCAGCGCCTTCACCACGGCGCTGGTGTATCCGGTGCTGTCGTTCGGGGCGCTGGCGGTGCTGGTCTGGCTTCTGCCTGCGCCCCGGCCCGTCACCCCCGCAGGGTTTCAAGCATCAAGGTGACATTCTCGGGGTCGGCGTCAGGTGTGATCCCGTGACCAAGGTTGAAGATGTGCGGCCCGCCGGAAAACGCCGCCTTGATCCGCAACACCTCATCAACCAACGCCTGACCGCCGGTCACCATGTGGCTGGGGGCCATGTTGCCCTGAACGCAGCCATCCACCTGCACATGCTGCGCCGCCCAGTCCGCATCGACCGAGTTGTCGATTGCCACACAGTCGGCGCCGGTGGCCTTGGCAAAGCCGATGTATTTTTCGCCGGCCTCGCGCGGAAAGGCGATGACCGGAACGCCGGGGTGACGCGCCTTGAGCGCGGCGATGATCCGCTTTGTCGGTTCAAGGGCGTATTTGTCGAAATCGTCGCCCTTTAGCGACCCCGCCCAACTGTCGAACAGTTTCACCACCTCGGCGCCCGCGTCGATCTGGGCCGACAGGTATTCGATGGTTGCCTCGGTGATCCGATCCAGCAGCGCCTCGAACAGCGGGCGGTTGCCCTGTTTCAGCGCGTGGGCCGGGGCCTGATCAGGGGTGCCGCGCCCGGCGATCATATAGGTGGCGACGGTCCAGGGGGCCCCGGCGAACCCGATCAGCGCGGTTTCGGCGGGCAATTCCCGCGTCAAGATCTTTATCGTCTCGTACACCGGCGCAAGATGGTCGTGGATCGCATCGGCGGGTTTCAGGACATCAAACCCCGCCTGATCCGTGATAGTGCTCAGCCGTGGGCCTTCGCCGGTGACGAACCACAGATCGGCACCGAGGGCATCAGGAACCAACAGAATATCGGCAAACACGATCGCCGCGTCGAAGCCGAACCGCCGGATCGGTTGCAGCGTTACCTCGGCGGCCAGATCCGGTGTATAGCACAGCGACAGGAAATCCCCCGCCTGCGCACGCGTCGCCCTGTATTCGGGCAGGAACCGCCCCGCCTGGCGCATCATCCATGCGGGTGGCGTCGCCATTGTTTCGCCCGCCAGTGCGCGCATCAGTTTCTTTTCGGCCATACCTGTCCCCGTTTCTCTCTGCCTTCGTGGTCCCGCCGCAGTGTCAGTTTGTCAAGACAGTTTTGCCGCAACACCGCCGATGCGCGGTTTTGGTTGTCAGCGCAGATTGACAGAGATATGGATTTTTCATGAACAGATCCCTGCCCAGCCCCGCCCAACCGCTGAAGATCGGCACCCGTGGTTCGCCCCTGGCCCTGGCCCAGGCGCACGAAACCCGCGCCCGTCTTGGCGCCGCCTTTGATCTGCCGCCCGAGGCGTTTGAAATCGTGGTGATTTCGGTGCTGGGCGACCGGGTGCAGGACCGTGCGCTGAAGGAGATCGGCGGCAAGGGCCTGTTCACCCGCGAGATCGAACAGGACATGCTGGACGGCAAGATCGACATCGCGGTGCATTCCATGAAGGACATGCCCGTGGAACAGCCCGCAGGTCTGCTGCTGGATTGTTACCTGCCGCGCGAGGATGTGCGCGATGCCTTCGTGTCGTTGGGCGGTGGCGACTGGTCGGGATTGGCGCAGGGTGCTGTGGTGGGCACGTCGTCGTTGCGGCGCAAGGCACAATTGCTGAACCGGCGGCCGGATTTGCATGTGGTCGAATTTCGCGGCAACGTACAAACCCGCCTGCGCAAGCTGGCTGAAGGTGTGGCCGGCGCGACATTCCTCGCCATGGCGGGCCTGCGCCGTCTGAAGATGGACGATGTGCCGCATACGCCGATTGCGCCCGATGCCATGCTGCCCGCTGTTGCGCAGGGCGCCATCGGAATCGAACGGCGCGCCGGTGATACCCGCGTCGCCGGTCTGCTTGAGGCGATCCACGATGGGCCGACCGGCCAGCGGCTGGGCGCCGAGCGGGCGTTCCTGGCCGCGCTGGACGGGTCGTGCGAAACGCCTATCGCCGGTCTGGCAGAACTGGACGGGGGCATACTGCACCTGCGCGGTGAAATCCTGCGCACTGACGGCAGCGAATGTCTGGCCGATGCCGCCAGTGGCGCAATCGAGGACGGCCCCGAAATGGGCCGCGTCATGGCGACGGGGCTGTTGAAGCGGGCGGGGCCGGGGTTTTTCGACTGGCGTCAGGACTAGGGTCAGGGCTGGCGCCCGGTAACGGCGTCAGGGCAGAACCTTGCCGGGGTTCATGATGCCCGCCGGGTCAAGCGCGCCCTTGATCCGGCGCATGACATCCAGCGCCACGGCATCCTTGCGCCGCGCCATCGTTTTGCGTTTGCTCAGACCGATCCCGTGTTCGGCGGAGAAGCTGCCGCCAAGCTCGGCGATCACGTCTTCCACCTGCTCGACGATGCTGTCGGCCCGGCCCATTCCTTCGGGGCTGGGCCACATCGTGAGGTGCACGTTGCCATCACCGAGGTGCGCCACGACCATCATGCCCCCGTCCGGGTCGATGCTGTGAAAAGCGGCGTTCGACCGGGTTAGAAAGGGTTCCACCCGGTCCAGCGGCACGGCGACATCCATCAGCATGACCGGGTGACGCGACACCGACAACTCGCCGGCATCTTCACGCCGGGCCCACATTTCGGTGCGCTGGGCCTCGTTCCGGGCGACTACGGCATCCAGAACCGCGCCGGTTTCCATCATCTCTGCCAGGGTCTGTTCCAGAAGATCGACGATCGGCAGGCTGCCGTCGGCGTTGGGGGTGGCGTCACGCGGGGCGGTGGCGGCGACTTCGACCATGATGTTCACATCATACATCTGAGCAAATGGCGCGCGCGCACCGGCACGCACCTGCAAGTGCCTCTCGATATAATTGGCGGGCATGTATTCGAACGCCTCGACAGCGCCGCCCGTGGCCGATTGCAGACGGTTCAGCAGGGCCAGAGCGTCACCCAGTGACGGCACGGCGACCATTGCCGTGGCATAGGCGGCGGGCATGGGTTGCAGCTTCAGCACGGCGGCGGTGATGATGCCCAAGGTTCCTTCGGCACCGATGAACAGATCGCGCAGATCGAAGCCCGAGTTGTCTTTGCGCAGCTCGCTCATCAGATTCAGGATCTCACCAGTGGGCAGAACCACCTCGATGCCGAGGATCTGTTCGCGGGTGTTGCCAAAACGCACCACATTTGACCCGCCCGCATTGGTTGACAGGATACCGCCCACCATCGCCGACCCGCGCGCGCCAAACGTCACCGGAAACACCAGCCCATGTTCGGCCACCGCGTTGTGCACCTGCGACAGGATCACCCCCGCCTCGACGATGGCGGTGCGCGCCTCGGGGCGAATCTCGCGCAGCTTGCGCAATCGGTCGACCGACAACACGAGGCGACCGGGGGCGTGGGTGGCCCCCGTAAGGCCGGTATTGCCCGAGACCGGCACCACCGCCGTGCCGGTGTCATGGGCCAGCGTCATGATAGCCGCCACTTCGGCGGTCGATCCGGGGCGCAGCACCGCCAGGGGTTGCCCTTTGTAGGTGCCGGTCCAATCGCTGGCCCAAGGCGCGCAATCGGCGCCGGTCAGCACATGGTCGGGTCCGATCAGACCGCGCAGCCGTTCGATGATGTCCATGACAAGCCCCCTGTTCTGGCGGCACTGTTTCCCAGCTTGCGGCGATGTTCCAGTGCTATTCCGCGCGCACCCGTTCGATCAGGGCCAAAACCGCTGGTCCCAGATCCTGCACGATCAGCGCGACGCCTTCAGCGTTGGGATGGATTCCATCGGCCTGCACATAGCGCTGCATCGTCGCTTGCCGGTCGTCCATGGCTTCCAGCGCGTTCAGAAAACTGGGCGCCAGAAGCGCGCCGTATTTTTCAGCCAATTCGGGATACATGGCGTCGAAGTCACGCTTGAACTCGGGGCCGAAGTTGCCCGGCGCGACCATGCCGATCAGCAGCACGGGAATGTCACGTTCGCCGGCTTTGGCCAGGATCGCGTCCAGATTGGTGCGGCTGCTGGCCGGATCTATGCCGCGCAACAGATCGTTGCCGCCCAGTGCCACGATCAGGGCGTCGACATCCGGTGTCAGCGTCCAGTCGATGCGCGCCCGCCCGCCCGCCGTCGTGTCGCCCGAAACACCGGCGTTCAGCACCTGCGTTGTCGCGCCCTGTTCGGCCAGCCATGCCTGCAACTGTGGCACGAACCCGTCTGCCACCGGCAGGCCATAGCCCTGGGTCAGGCTGTCGCCCAATGCGGCGATGGTTACCGGCTGGGCCAGTACAGGCGCCGCCCCGAGGCCAAGCACAACGAGGCCCGGCACAACGAGGCCCGGCATCAGGGCGGTGCTGCCGGTAAACTTGCGCATCTGCCGCGCCACCCCATATCCCTTGGCAACGGCACCGCGCGCGTGAACAAGGAATGACCCGATGACCGATCCGATCCTGTCGCTGAGCGACATCACCCTTTCGCTGGACGGCAATGCCGGGCGGGTGGATATTCTGAATGGGATCAGCCTGGATGTGGCCAAGGGTGAAACCGTGGGTCTGGTGGGGCCGTCTGGATCGGGCAAGTCGTCTCTCCTCATGCTGATGGGCGGGCTTGACCGCGCCACCGGGGGCCGGGTGCGGGTGCTGGGCCAGGACATCACCGATATGAACGAGGACGAACTGGCGCGCTTCCGCCGTGCACATATGGGGGTGGTGTTCCAATCCTTCCACCTCATCCCGACGATGACCGCGCTTGAGAATGTCGCAACCCCTTTGGAATTGGCCGGCGTCGCGGATGCGTTTGAACGGGCCGAGGCCGAGCTGGTCGCCGTCGGGTTGGGCTCGCGGGCTGGGCATTACCCGTCGCAGATGTCGGGCGGCGAGCAACAGCGCGTCGCGCTGGCCCGTGCCGCCGCGCCGCGCCCGGCGATCCTGCTGGCCGACGAACCGACGGGCAACCTGGACGGGTCCACCGGGCAGGCGATCATGGATTTGCTGTTCGGGCTGCGCGACCGCTATGGCGCAACGCTGATTCTGGTGACTCACGCGCCCGACCTGGCGGCGCGGTGTGATCGTACGATCCGGCTGGAGGATGGGCGCATCGCCCCTGAACAGCGCTCCGCCGCGGCCGAATAGCAGGAAGCGTCAATGGCAGTCCAAGCCGAGTGCGACAAAACGGGTGCTTGGCCGGCCCATTGATCTGTATCATGGTTGCAGATGCGATTTCTGCCTAGCTGAGAATTGCGAACAGGACCGGAGCCTCCCCATGCCCACTGACACCCCCCCGCCGCTTTACGCGCCGCGGGAACCTATTTTTCCTCGCCGGGTCAACGGATTTTTCCGCCGCTTCAAGTGGTGGATCATGATTTTCACGCTGGGCATCTATTATCTCACACCCTGGATCCGCTGGGATCGCGGGCCGAACCTGCCCGATCAGGCGGTGCTGATCGATCTGGCCGGGCGGCGATTCTATTTCTTCTGGATCGAGATATGGCCGCACGAGTTTTACTTCGTCGCCGGTCTTTTGATCATGGCGGGGCTGGGACTGTTTCTGTTCACCTCGGCGCTGGGCCGGGTCTGGTGCGGTTATGCCTGCCCGCAAACCGTGTGGACCGATTTGTTCATTCTGGTCGAACGCTGGATCGAGGGAGATCGCAATGCGCGGATCCGTCTGCACCGCGCGGCGTGGGACGGAAAGAAATGGGCGTTGCGTTTGTCGAAATGGGCTGTGTGGTTGCTGATTGCGGTGGCCACCGGCGGGGCTTGGGTGTTTTATTTTTCGGATGCGCCCACTCTGGCGCGTGACATTTTCACGCTGAATGCTGCCGTCGGCGCCTATGCAACGATTGCCGTCCTGACCGCCACAACCTTTGTGTTTGGCGGTTTCATGCGCGAGCAGGTGTGTATTTACATGTGCCCCTGGCCACGCATTCAGGGCGCGATGATGGACGAAGGCACGATGACCGTGGGCTATCGCCACTGGCGCGGCGAACCGAGGGGCAAACACCGGAAAGGCGCGCGCGCCGCCGCCGAAACCCGGCAGGCCACGGCCTATGCCATACCTGAAGACGACTTACCCCACGATGACCCCGAACAGATGGGCGACTGCATCGATTGCATGGCCTGTGTCAATGTCTGCCCCATGGGTATCGACATCCGCGATGGTCAACAGCTGGAA
>JAACVA010000003.1 GCA_009992615.1 Rhodobacterales bacterium | reverse complement strand
TGGCGCGGGTGGAAAACAGCCCCGAAAGCCCCGCAATCAGGCAGATACCACCGCCGCCACCGATCACCGCATTGCCCGGTATGTTCAGCAGCACAGCGATGGACACGTGGCGCCAGGTCACCGCCAGATCGCCCAGCCGTCCGGGCAGGCGGGCGCGCAACAGGGCAAGCCGGCGGGGCTGTGCCAGCGGCTCGATCTCGTCCAGAAGACGGCAGGCGCTGAGCAACCGCAAGTCGAGAAACAGCCGGTGCAGCACAGTGTACGACAGATGCCGCCCCGCCAGATAGGCCAGCAACAGCCCCAGCAGTGTCGCGATATAGACGGCCGGTGCAATATCGGAGCCGCGCAGCACCATCAAGGTGATGCCAATCTCGATCCCGGGCACGAAGGGAACCGCGATCAGCACTGCATAAAGTGTCAGCATCGCCGCAATGACGCCCAGACGCGCCATACCTTGCGTTGCGGGCGGCATTTGTTCGATCAGACCCATAGAAAAACCCAACAGCAGATGCACACCCCAGCCCACCGCCACAACCAGCACCAGCCGCAGCGCGATATGCAGCAAGGACAAAGGCAGGGGCGGTGGGGTTGGCACGGTCACGCAGCAGGCTCCGCCGCGCGGGGTTACGCGGAAAGCCCCAGTTAGGCGGCAAAGCGGGGAAAGGGCAACCGCTCTGTTTCGTTATGGCATCGCGTGTCAACGGCGGCGCCGGCGGCCACCGCGCCCGGCGCCTCGGTCTTGGCTGGCCTGGCTGGCCTCGGCAAAGGGGGTGCCGTCGTTCACCGCGTCCATGATGCGCGAAAACGCAATCCACCGGGTACCGTTCGGATCATGGTTCATCAGAAAGTTGGCGGCGTGGATCGCCTGCATTTCGGGCACGCGCAGCGGGTTCATGATGGCGCTGGTCATGCCGGCGGTGATCGCCATGGGCAGGAAGGCGCCGTTGATCCCGTGGCGATGGGGCAGGCCGAAACTGATGTTCGAAGCGCCACAGGTGATATTCACGCCCAATTCATCGCGCAGACGCCGCACCAGCGTGAACACCTGCTGGCCCGCGCTGCCCATGGCGCCGATCGGCATGACCAGCGGATCGACGACGATGTCTTGCGCCGGGATTCCGAAATCGGCGGCGCGCTGCACGATCTTTTTCGCAACCGCACAACGCACCGCCGGGTCTTCGGAAATGCCGGTGTCGTCGTTGGAAATCGCCACCACCGGCACGTTGTATTTCTTCACCAGAGGCAGCACCAGTTCCAGCCGCTCTTCCTCACCGGTCACCGAATTCAGCAGGGGCCGCCCCTCGGCCGCCTCAAGCCCGTTCTGCAAGGCGCCGGGTACCGATGAATCAATGCACAGCGGCACATCAATGGTCGCCTGAATCCGCAGGATCAGATCGCGCATCAGCGGCGGTTCGACAAAATTATTGTCGGCATAGCGCGGATCAACTGCCATCTTGTTGGTGAACACCGCGCCACTGTTCACGTCCAGAACCATGGCGCCGCAGGCCACCTGCGCGAGCGCGTCACGTTCGACGGTAGAAAAATCACCCATCTCAAGTTCGGCGGCCAGCGTCTTGCGGCCCGTCGGGTTGATTCGCTCACCGATCACGCAGAACGGTTCGTCAAAGCCGATGACGACCGTGCGTGTTTTCGATTCGATGACGGTGCGGGTCATGGGGCGGCTCCTGTCAGTCGGCTCAGCGCCGTGTGCAGCGCGCTGTCGTCGAAATCTGCGATGGTGTGATGCGCCCCGGCGGCGACCAGCGCCGCTGCGGGCAGGCTTGAGCGCATTGCGAAGGTCAAAAGCCCGGCACCGGCGGCGGCGCGGATGCCCGAAGGGCTGTCCTCGACCGCAAGCGAGCGGGTGGCGTTGGCGCCGAGATTTGCCAGAGCGGTGACATAGGGCAGGGGGTCGGGCTTGCCCCGGGCGCATTCATCCCCGATCACGATCGTGTCAAAGGCATCGGTCATGCCCAAGGCCGCCAGAACCGCATCGGCGTTCAGCCGCGGCGCATTGGTAACCAGCCCGATCGCAAACCCGCCCGCCCGCGCCGCAGCAATGAACGCGCCCAGCCCCGCGATGGGCTCTACATGATCCAGCCGATCCCGATACATCGCCTCTTTGCGCAACGACAGCGCCTGTGCGTTCTCACCCGGCAACAGATCGCCAAAAATGTCGATGTTTTGCCGACCGTGGATATGCGACAAATAGAACGCCTCGTCGATGGTTTGGCCAAATTGCGCCAAGAGATCGACAAACACCGCCGCATGAACGGGGTCGGAATGCACCATGGTGCCGTCGAGATCGAGAAGAAGTGCCTGCATGGGTTCGCTTTATCCTGTCCGTATTGCGTGCGCGCCGTTTGGGCCCGCATGATGCGTCGCCCAGGTGGCTGTGGCCGTGATGCCACCCAAGGGAAAGACGTGCACCTGTTCGATGTTGAAACCGGGGTTGGCGGCCTTGTGGGCGGCCAGTTCAGCGACGAATGCAGTCGGTTCATAGGGCAGCAACAGCTTTGTCACGTCCAGCGCGCGGTTTTGCAACACCCTGAGCGACGGGCCCACGCCGCAGGCCACGGCAAAGCGGATCAGCGTCTGCAACCTGGCCGGACCGGCGACACCGATGTGAATCGGCAGATCAATGCCCGCATGCGACAGCGCATCGGCCCAGGCGATCACCGGCGCCGCCTCGAAACAGAACTGTGTGGTCAGTGCCATGCGCGCATCGGTGCGCTCGGAAAACTTCTGTTTCCAGTCAAGTGCCTGATCGACGTTTTTCAGGGTGCCATCCGGGTCGATGTCACGGTTACCTTCGGGGTGGCCCGCAACATGCAGACGTTTGAAACCGTCAAAACAACCCGATTCAAGCAGCTGCATGGAACTGTGGAAATCGCCCACCGGCGCATCGACACCGCCCGCCAGCACCAGCGCCTGATCTACCCCCGCCTCACCGCGATAGCGCGCGATCCAGTCGGCGAGCATTGCCTTGTCACGCACCAGACGTGCCGGCACATGCGGCATCACCACGAATCCATCGCATGCAAGGCGCCGGGCGGTGGTCACCATGGCCTCAATCGGGGTGCCGTCGATATGGGCAATATAAATGCGGGTGCCTTGCGGCAGCACGTCACGGAAATCTTCGATTTTCGCGGCTGTGTGCGGCATTACCTCAATGGAAAACCCGGTGAGAAACGACGCAAGATCACCGGGGCCGGGGCGCGGCATCTGCGGGCGGCGAAAGTTGAAAACGGCCATTGCGCTCTCCCATATCTGGCGGGCCATCATGCCCAGCCATCGTTGGCGATCAGGTGTTTGATCCTGTCTTGCGTATATTCGGCCTCAAGGCGGGCCGCCTCGCGCGCGGCGACCGCGCCATCCTCGCCCTCGATCACATAGGGCGGGGCCTTGCGCCATTCTGCCAGATAGGCTTCGGTTCCGGCGGCGCCGGTTTGCATCGCCGCGCGGTCGATCGCCTGTTCGAACCGCTGGGCCAAGGGCCGCTTGGCCGCGCGCCGGCCTTTGCCAACGATGACCTGGGCAGGAATGTCGCGCCAATAGACGATGGTAACCTCGGCCATGGAACCGGTCCTTCTGGGTGCTGCCCTTGCATACGCGGCGCAGACCCGGTGACGGCGCCGATTTTCGACACCTGACGCGTGTTCCGCGACGTGCCCCCGAAGTGCCCCCGACGCGCGGCACGACCCGGGGTCATGCCACCGCCCGCCGCAGTGCCCGCCTTGCCCGCTTGCGCCTGCGACATTCCCCCGATACCGTGCGACTAACCAGTGTTGGAGGGCGACATGAAGGCGCCCGAGCGTCCTATCGGTGCGGGTGCGTTTCCTTTTTCGGTCGAACCGCCTTGCATCCCAGAGCCAGATCCCGCCGCGCTGTACGCGGCGCTTGATCTTGGTACGAACAGTTGCCGGATG
>JAACVA010000002.1 GCA_009992615.1 Rhodobacterales bacterium | reverse complement strand
GAACAGCGCGCTGGGGTTTGTCACCTGGGTCAAACCATCGCCGGTCATCTCGAACACGCCGATCTCATCCGCCGGGCCAAACCGGTTTTTCACCGCGCGCAGAATGCGGAACTGATGCCCCCGCTCGCCCTCGAAATACAGCACGGTGTCCACCATGTGTTCTACCACCCGCGGTCCGGCGATCTGGCCGTCCTTGGTGACATGGCCGACCAGAATCACCGCCACCCCGTGACGTTTGGCAAATGTGGTCAGCTCATGCGCCGCCGCGCGCACCTGGCTGACCGATCCGGGGGCGGATGACACCTGATCGCTCCACATCGTCTGGATCGAATCGATCACCGCAAGGGCGGGCTTTTCCGCCTCCAGCATGGTCAGGATGTCGCGCAGGTTGGTTTCAGTGGCCAGACGTACCGGTGCCCCGGTCAGGCCCAGCCGCTGGGCGCGCATCCGCACCTGGGCGCTGGCCTCTTCGCCGCTGACGTAAATTGACTTCAGCCCGGCATTGGCGAAACTCGCCGCCGCCTGTAACAACAGCGTCGATTTGCCGATGCCGGGATCACCCCCCACCAACACCGCCGAAGCCGGCACCAGACCGCCACCCAGCACGCGGTCCAACTCATCCATCCCCGATGATGTACGCGGCGGCGGCGCCTCGTCGCTGGATAGATCGCTCAGCACAATGCGGTTGCCTCGTTTCGCGCCAAGCGATTGCGCCGCCGGGCCTGTCGACAATGGCACCTCTTCGACGATGGAATTCCACGCACCACAGGCATCGCACCGCCCCGACCATTTGGTATGGGCGGCGCCACATTCATTGCAGGTGAAACCGGGGGTTTTTGCCATGGCGTCTTGTGCCCGCCCCCGTCGCGCGCCGCAAGGGCGGCGCAGCGCGCGCCCGGCTTTTTCTTGCCCAAACGCCGCGGCGGGGAACATCGCCGCGCGCACCCCACACCCCATCCGATTGCGAAGTCCAGCCCGCGACGCCAGAGCGCGCAAAAACATCGTGTGGCCCCGCAAGGGGCCTCCGTGGTTTCAGCACACGCCGGTATAGCGCCGCTGATAGCGTGGGCCCAGCGATGTCAGGATTTCGTACCCGATGGTATTCGCCGACGCCGCAAGATCATCGACCGTCTGCGCCGTGCACAGGATGTCGAGGTGGTCGGGGATGCGCGTCAGGTGGGTTATGTCCACCGTCAACAGGTCCATCGACACCCGGCCCGCCAAAGGGCAGGGGATGTCGTCGGCAAACAGCACCGCCTCGTTGCCCATGGCGCGGATCAAGCCATCCGCATAGCCAGCCGACAAGGTGGCGATGACCGATGGTTCCTCTGCCGACCAGCTGCCGCCATAGCCCACCGTTTCGCCCTGCGCCACATCACGGGTCTGAATCAGCGGCACCGCCAAGCGTACCACCGGCGCCGCCTCGGCAAACGGCGCGCCGCCATACAACCCGATTCCGGGGCGGGTAATGTCGAAATGATACTCCGCGCCCAACAGGATGCCCCCAGTGGCTGACAGCGAACGGGGCACCCCCAGATCATCGGTCATGTCGCGGAAGGCTGACAGTTGCGCGGCGTTCATCGGGTGGTCGGGTTCATCGGCGCAGGCCAGATGACTCATTACCAGAGTGGGGTTCTGGGCCATGACGATGGCGCGCGCCGCCGCCCATTCCATGGGCTCGAGGCCCAGCCGGTTCATCCCGGTGTCCAACTGTACCCCAAACCGCTGGCCGGGCAGGGATTCGAAATGCCGTGTCATCTGTTCGATGCTGTTCAGCATCGGCGTCAGGTTCAAATCGTGCAGCATGTCGGCATCGCCCGCCATGTGTCCGGAAAAGACGCAGATCACCGGCTCGGGGCCGATGTCCTGGCGCAGGGCGGCACCCTCTTCGGCGACGGCGACGAAGAAACGCCGCACACCGGCGCGGTGCAGCGCGCGCGCCACCTTGCCCGCGCCCAGGCCATAACCGTCGGCCTTGACCACCGCGCCGGTTTCAACACCCGGGCCAGACAGGGCGTTCAGCGCCTGCCAGTTGGCGACAACAGCGTTCAGGTCGATATGCAGCGTTGCGGTTCCCATACCCTGTTGTGACCAAGGCGCGCCGGGCTGGCAAGGGGCGCGGTGACGAAATCTGGCGGCGGGCCGCCTATCGGATCATGGCTGTTCGCAATACTGCCTGTCCCGCCGGCGATACGGCCCTTTGCGGAAATGTTGATCCCCTTGCGCATTTCGTCGAACCCGTGTTCATCCAGCACTGCGGCGCGCCCGTCCGGCCGGGTGCTGAGAAGGACAAACAGTCAAAATATGGTTGGAAAGGCGCGCAAGATCTCAGTCTGATTTGGGCAGGTTCGTCGGTTCAGTCACGGTTTCACGCGTCGCTTGTGCCGTGTTGTCGGCCATCGGCAAATACAGCGTGATGTCGGTGCCCTTGGGCGAACTGGCAATATCCAGCCCTCCGCCTGACTGTTCCGAAAACCCCTTGACCATCGCCAGGCCCAGCCCCGACCCCTTGCCGATGGATTTCGTGGTGAAAAACGGTTCCGCCACCCGGCCCAGCAGATCGGGCGAAATACCGGTGCCGCTGTCTGACAGGGTGATGCAGGCATAGTGGCCCGGTGCAATTTCATGTTGCGCGACACTGTGGGCGGTGGCCAGACGACATTCGTCGATCAGGATCGTCAGCTTGCCCCTCCCGGTCATCGCATCGCGGGCATTGATCACCAGGTTCAGCAATGCGGTTTCCAGCAGCGTCCGATCACAGAGAAACGGCGCCATCCCCGGTGCGACCCGGTGGTGCAAGGTAATGCTGGCCGGCAAAAGGCGTGCGATGGTGCGCACGAATCCGTCGGCAAAGTTTTGCGGGTTGATCGCCACCGGGCGCAACTGGGCGCGGCGTGAAAACGCCAGAAGCTGGGCCACGAGGCTGCTGGCGCGCTCGGCGGCGCGATGCGCCTCGGTCAGGCTTTCGTCGATCTCGGCGCGGTCATGGCTGAGCCGGGCCAATTCGATGTTGCCGATGACAACGGTCAGGATATTGTTGAAATCATGGGCTATTCCGGTGGTCAACTGGCCCACTGCCTGCATTTTTGCGGCCTGGGCCTCGCGGCGTTCGTTGCTCAACAGTCGGGTGCGCAGGATCAGCCCGTCCTGATGCGCCACAGCGTAATAGGCGGCGCAGGCGAGGCTGCCCGCCAGGATCAGACCGCCGTGTCCATTCAACCCGATCTGCCGTGCAGCAACCCCGCCCATGATCAGGATCGCTCCGCACACGACCGCCATGTCGAACCGCGCCAGCGTGCGATCAAAGGTGTGGCGCGTCAGGTTCAGCATCGCGAGGCCGAAAATACCTGCTGCCGCCACAAAGTTCAGCGCCAGATCGGGCAACATCCACAGGTACAGCGGCAGCATCGCGTAAATCACACCCGCTGCTGCGGCAAGACCCACTCCGATGCGCCATTGTCCAGGTGTGGCAAAACTGAGCTCACGGCGCGCCCTGAGGTGCAGTGTATTGACCGTGATCACCGTATAATAAAC
>JAACVA010000001.1 GCA_009992615.1 Rhodobacterales bacterium | reverse complement strand
ATCCATGACCAACAGCATTGCCTTGGGGATTGGTTTTGTCGGGCTTGCCCTGATCGGGGCGGATCTTTACGGCGACACCGGGTATCTTCTGTTTTTTGCGCGGAAATTTGTTGATTTGATCGCATACATCGCCTTTTGGCGCTAGGCGCGGGGCGCTTGCCGGTTGACCTTCTTCGCAAAACTCACATGGTGGCGGCAGATGGCAGGCAGCGTCAGGGCCTGTCCTGACACCGTTTCCGCCACCCGGGCAAGACACCAAAGGAGATTTCAATGACCGTCAAAGTTGCAATAAATGGATTTGGCCGGATCGGGCGCAATGTGCTGCGCGCCATCATCGAATCCGGGCGCACCGACATCGAGGTCGTGGCGATCAACGATCTGGGGCCAGTTGAAACCAACGCCCACCTGTTGCGCTATGATTCTGTCCATGGCCGCTTTCCCGCAACCGTCACCACCACCGACGACACCATCGACGTTGGCCGCGGCCCGATCAAGGTGACCGCGATCCGCGACCCCAAGGAATTGCCCTGGGGCGATGTCGACATCGCACTGGAATGCACCGGAATCTTCACCACCGCTGAAAAGGCCGCCTGGCACCTGGAAAACGGCAGCAAGCGGGTACTGGTCAGCGCGCCCTGTTCCGGGGCGCACAAGACCATCGTCTATGGCGTGAACCACGACAGCCTGACCGCCGAAGACACCGTGGTATCGAACGCGTCCTGCACCACCAACTGTCTGTCGCCGGTGGCCAAGGTGCTGAACGATGCCGTGGGCATCACCAGGGGCTTCATGACCACGATCCACAGCTATACCGGCGATCAGCCAACGCTGGACACGATGCACAAGGATCTGTACCGCGCCCGCGCAGCGGCGCTGTCGATGATCCCCACGTCGACCGGGGCGGCCAAGGCTGTTGGCCTGGTTCTGCCCGAGTTGAACGGCAAGCTGGACGGTGTGGCGATCCGGGTGCCCACCCCCAACGTGTCGGTCGTCGATCTGACGTTCGAGGCCAGTCGTGCCACCACGGTCGAGGAAATCAACAACGCCATCCGCGCCGCCGCCGACGGGCCGATGAACGGCATCCTTGGCTTTACCGATGAACCGCTGGTCAGCAGTGATTTCAACCACGATCCGCATTCTTCGGTGTTCCACATGGACCAGACAAAAGTGCTGGACGGCACCATGGTGCGCATCCTGTCATGGTACGACAACGAATGGGGTTTTTCCAACCGCATGGCCGACACCGCCGTGGCGATGGGGCGTCTGTTGTAAATCCACCGTCAGGTGCGAAACAGAGACCAAAGGCGCCCCTTCCCGGGCGCCTTTTTGGTGTCTGCCGGCGGCATGTGCATCTTCCGGCGAAGTTCTGCCGCGTTGCAGCATATGCATGGCAGCCTTTCCCCAACCCCCGTTGTCCGGCGCTAACAAGTGACCCATCTCAGGGGGGCGGCGATGATCGTCTGCATATGTTCACGAGGATGACAAAATGACCTTTATCCATTCGATCCGTCAAGCCGCTGCGAAACGCGCGGCTTATCGCCGGACTGTCCGCGCGTTGTCGCGCCTGCCCATCGACGTTGCGCTCGACCTCGACATATATGCCGGCGATGCCCCGAAGATCGCACGCCGGGCGGTCTATGGTGCCTGAGACCGGACACCGCACCGCCACTTTGACACAAAGAAACGGGCCGCCCCCCAAGGCTTGCCCGTTTCACCGCTGGCCAAGTTTTGACCGATCCGCGACCATCGCCCACAGGCGCACCGTCCGTCAACGAAAAAAGGGCGCAGCCTTCGCCACGCCCCTTGCAAACCGTAAAAAGCGGCTCAGCCCCGCGCGCGGCCGACCAGCGCCCACAGCCCCGGCAGCAGCACCGCCGCCAGCGCCAGCTTAAGCGCATCACCCAGCAGAAACGGTGTCAGGCCCCAGGCCAGGATCGGCTGATCCCAGCCGTACAACTGACCCAGCCACACCAGCCCCGGCACATAGATCAGCGCATTGCCGATCAGCATCGCCGCCGCCATCCGGGTTACCGACCTGTCCCAGCCGCGCCGCGCCAGCGCACCCAGCGCCACCGTCGCCGCGACATAGCCCAGAAGATAACCGCCGGTGCCGCCCATCATATAGCTGACACCGTTCAGATCGGCAGTCGAACTCTGAAAGATGTCAAACCCCAACATCCCCAAAATCATGTATCCCATGATCGTCGTCAGGCCCAGCCGCGGCCCATAGGCGGCGGCGATCGACAGCACCGCGAAGGTGCCCATGTTGATCGCCACCGGGCTGCCCGGCACCGCCACCTTGATCTTGGCCAGAACGGCCAGCGCGGCAATGCCCGCCACCACCAGCACGGCCTGTTTGATCTTCAAAAGCGCACCGTCAGATGGGCCAAAAGCCTCGATCAGAACGCGGTCGGTCGTTGTATTGGCCATATCTATGCCCTCCAAGCCTGCTTCACCCTGTTTCTGCACCAGCACCGGGCGCGTAGCAAGACTCCATGATATAGCTCTTGCGCGGCCCCGATACGGCCCACCGCGCGGTCCAGTGCGGCCAGGCGGTAAAATCATACTGAACGACATAGGTGTCGGGCGCACAATCATGGCTGTCCCCCGGCGCATCGGCGGCCGGATCGAACCGATGAAAAGGGCGCGCGTCGTCGAACAGCACGGCAATGCCCGCCGCATCGGCGCGCCACAGGTAGCGCCGCGTGGCGGTCAGCGGGGGCTGCCCTGTCAGGCGCAACTGTCCGGTCTCGTCACAGGTCAGCCCGGCGCCATCGGGCCGGAACACCGCCCGCCCGTCCAGTGTGCCGACCTGTCCGGTCATCCGGTCGTCGATCCGGCGTGACAGTTTCCATGTGCCGGTGAAATCAGCCAGACCAATCATCCGTAAAACGCCCCCCCCGATGCCGCTGCGCATGTTCCGCCCTCTCTTGTGACGCCGCGTCGTGCAGTCTATGACCCGACTATCCGCGGTTCCAGTCGAAAGGCCCCCCATGATCCCCCGTTATTCCCGCCCCGAAATGGTTGCGATCTGGTCGCCCGAGACCAAGTTCCGTATCTGGTACGAAATCGAGGCGCATGCCTGCGACGCCCAGGCAAAGCTGGGCGTGATCCCAACGGAAAGCGCCGCCGCCGTCTGGAAGGCCAGAGATGCGCAATTCAACGTCGCCCGCATCGACGAAATCGAGGCCGTGACCAGGCACGATGTCATCGCCTTTCTCACCCATCTGGCCGAAATCATTGGCGAGAAAGAGGCGCGGTTCGTCCATCAGGGCATGACCAGTTCCGATGTGCTGGACACCACGTTCAATCTGCAACTGGTGCGTGCCAGCGACATTTTGCTGGCTGACATCGACGCCCTGCTGGCGGCGATAAAGCGACGCGCGTTCGAGCACAAGGACAGCATACGCATCGGGCGCAGCCACGGCATCCACGCCGAACCCACCACGATGGGTCTGACCTTTGCGCGTTTTTACGCCGAAATGGACCGCAACCGCACCCGCCTGCGCGCCGCCCGGGCCGAAATCGCCACTGGCGCGATCAGTGGTGCCATGGGCACCTTCGCCAATATCGACCCGGCGGTCGAGGAACATGTCTGCGCGCAACTGGGCCTGACCCCGGAACCGATCAGCACCCAGGTGATTCCGCGTGACCGCCACGCCGCCTTCTTTGCCACCCTCGGCGTGATCGGCAGCAGCATAGAAAACATCGCCACCGAAATCCGCCACATGCAGCGCACCGAGGTTCTGGAGGCCGAAGAGTTTTTCTCGAAAGGCCAAAAAGGCAGCAGCGCCATGCCCCATAAACGCAATCCGGTGCTGTCGGAAAACCTGACAGGTCTGGCACGCCTGATCCGCATGGCGGTGGTGCCGGCGCTGGAAAACGTCACCCTGTGGCACGAACGCGACATTTCCCATTCACCGGTCGAGCGCAATATCGGCCCCGACACCACCATCACGCTGGATTTTGCTCTGTCCCGCCTGAC
>JAACVA010000210.1 GCA_009992615.1 Rhodobacterales bacterium | reverse complement strand
ATCGTGGCAACCCAAACCGCCCTCTGGTCTCGTCAATTCAATGCCTTGCACGCTTGCGCCCTTGCCCGACATGCGCGAAACCCATCACAACGCAGCACTGCGGCAAACAGCCTCTCTCCAGTCAGATGCCCGGTTCCGCAACAATCCGACAGGTCGCCTTGTGATGCAGAGCCAGGCCCAAAACCACGGACTGATCGCCAGACCCTGCGCGCCAAAGCAAAAGGGCCGCCAACCGGCGACCCTTTTTCCCTCACCGTAACCCTGGCAAGGCTTATTCTTCTTCCAGCGCCTCGACGGCCTTTTGCAAGTCCTCTTTCGTCGCTTCGACGTCGGTCACATTGGCCAGCGCAAAGACATGGTCCACGACCTTGTCCTCAAAGATCGGGGCCTGCATCTGCTGGCGCACCTGCGCATTCTGCTGCACGAATTCAAAGAACTGGCGCTCCTGCCCCGGATACTGGCGTGCCTGGTTGAGGATCGCCTGCGTCAGTTCGGCATCCGTCACCTTGATCTCGGCCTTCTGGCCGATATCGGCCAGCAGCAGCCCCAGCTTGACCCGCCGCACGGCGAGCTTGCGATGCTCGTCCGTCGTCTCGACCGACGCGTGGTTGTGGTCATGAACCTCGGGGTTTTCCTCGTGCCACAGCTGATGGGCGATCTGGCCGGCCTCGGCATCCACCAGGCTCGACGGAAGGTCAAAATCCACCAACTTGTCCAGCGCATCCAGAAGCGCGCGCTTGGCCACAGCCCGCGACGCACCGTTGTATTCCGCCTCGAGCCGCTCTGCGATCTGGACCTTCAGCGCAGCCAGATCCTCGGCACCGAACTGCTTGGCCAGATCATCGTTGATCTCGGCCGGCTTGGGTTCCTTCACCGCCTTGATCGTGCAGGTGAATACCGCGGCCTTGCCGGCCAGCGTCTCGGCCTGGTAATTGTCCGGAAACGTCACCTCGACGTCCTTTTCCTCGCCGGCCTTCACACCGACCAGACCCGCCTCGAAACCGGGAATGAACGAGTTCGAGCCCAGCACCAGCGGATAATCCTCAGCCGTCCCGCCCTCGAACGCCTCGCCATCGACGCGGCCGACAAAGTCGATCACGACCTGATCACCGTCCTTGGCCTTGGAGCCTTTCTTGCGGTCCTCGAAGTTCTTGGCGGTGCCGGCGAGATTGCCCAGCGCCTCGTCCACGGCACTGTCCTCGGCCTTGACCACCAGACGGGTCAGGCTGATTGCCGCAAAATCGACGGCCGGCACCTCGGGCAGACGCTCGTAGGCCACGCTGACCTCGACATCATCGCCCTCTTTCCAGTCCGGGTTGGTCATCTTGACCTCGGGCTGAGCGGCGGGGCGGTCACCGGAGGTCTCGAGGTGGCTGTTGAGCGCGCCGTCGATCGTCTCCTGCATCGCCTCGCCCATCAGGCGCTGGCCGAACTGCTTGCGCAGCAGCGCCATCGGCACCTTGCCCTTGCGAAAGCCCTTCATGGCGATTTCGGGCTGCGCCTCCAGCAGTTTTTCCTGCACCTTGGCGTCCAGTTCCTTGGCCGTCAGGGTGATCGAGTAGCCGCGCTTGAGGCCGTCGTTAAGGGTCTCGGTGACCTGCATCTGTTGTCCTTCTTTCATCCAGTCTGGTGCGGGTGAAGGGACTCGAACCCCCACGCCTCGCGGCGCCAGAACCTAAATCTGGTGCGTCTACCAGTTCCGCCACACCCGCATGTGCAAAAGGAACAGACGGCGTCCCTGCCGCCCGCCCCCAAAGTTGGATGGCTTCTAGCAAAGGGGACGGCGGGATGCGAGGGGAAAAAGATGATCCGGAAAAAGGCCCCTTGCTAACTTTTTCTTGCCACATTTGAGGAGATAGTGAGGCGGGTCAGTCAGGCCGCGCGGGAGAAACGCCATGTATCAGCAACTGTCGATCGACGCCGCGGAAAAGGTCGCGGTGGCACCGGCCCTGAGCGGTCTGTGTGGCGGCACGTCGGTCCTGACGCTGCGGGGGGAAATCCCTGTCGAGGATCTTGTCACAGGCGACCGGGTCATCACGCGCGACAGCGGCGTGGCCGTCCTGCGCGCCATCGAAGTGACCGAGGTCGAGGTCAATCCGATCCGCATCCTCGCCGGCTCGCTCGGCCATACCCGTCCCGACCGCGACATGACGGTGCTGCCCGATGCACAGCTTCATCTGCGCGACTGGCGCGCCATGGCCCTGTTCGGCCGCCTCAACGCTCTGGTGCCGGCCAGCCGCCTGATCGACGGCGAATTCGTCGCGCAACAGCCGCGCTGCCGGATGCGGGTCCACACCCTCACCTTCGACGCGCCCCACATCATCTATTGCGACGGGGTCGAGATCGGCACCGGTCTCTAGCCAGCCATCAAAGCGAGGCCCTACTTGATCCCTGGCGGGACAATCCGACCCTGAATGAAGGACAAACCACGCACCGGTCCGGATGATCCCCCCGCCAGATCCCCCCGCCGGATCCCCCCGCCGGATCCCCCCGTCAGGTGACCCCGAGCGCGCGAAGGATAGCGGGCAGCGTTTCGGGAATGTCTTCGGCGATCAGGCCGGGGCCGAAATTGCGGGCGCATTCCACATGCAGCCAGGCAGCCGTCTCGGCCGCCTTCATCGGGTCAGACCCCCGCGCCAGCAGCCCGGTGATGAACCCGGCCAGGACATCGCCCGATCCCGCCGTCGCAAGCCAGGGTGCCGCGCGTCCGTAATGCGCGGAATTGACGGCGCAGTGCCCCTGCGGGTCAGCGATCACGGTATCGGGCCCCTTGAACAGCACCACACAGCCCGCACGCCGCGCCGCGTCGCGTGTCGCATCCACCTTTGAATAGGCCGGCCCGCGCGTCGCAGGTGCGGCAAGGCGCGCCGCGATATCGGGAAACAGCCGCGCAAATTCGCCGCCATGCGGGGTCAGCACGCAACCTTCGTGCAGCTTGCCAAAAAGCACCGCGTCCTGCGCCACCAGCGTCAGCGCATCCGCATCCAGCACAGTCGGGCGCCTCGCATCCAGCACCGCCCCGACCCATGCGCCATGCCGCGGGCCGGTGCCAAAGCTTGGCCCGATACAGAGCGCATTGATCCGCGCATCCTCGTGCAACCAAGCCGACAGCGCATCTGCATCCTTCACTGACCGCAGCATCACCGCATCCAGCCGCGCCGCATTCTCCTGCAACGCGGCGGGCGGCACGCCCAAACTGACCAGTCCCGCCCCGATCCGCAACGCGCCGCGCGCCGCCATGCGCGCGGCCCCGCCCTTGCCGGGACCACCGGAGAGGATCAGGGCATGGCCGTAGCCAAATTTGTGCCCCCCGCCCCGCTTGCCAAGAGGGGGCACGCTGTCGATCAGCCGGACGACAGAATCCGGCGAGCGGCCGACCAGCCCGCGATCAGGCTGCGCACCGATGCCGAGATCGACCAGCGCAAGCCTGCCGCAAAACTCCGGCCCCCGGCCCAGAACATGCCCCAGTTTTATTGCGTGAAAGGTCACCGTCAGGTCAGCGCAGACCGCGGCCGGAAGGAGCGCGCCGGTATCCGCAGAAAGGCCGGTGGGCAGATCGACACAAACCACATGCGGCGGGTCTTTCTCCTCCTTCAGATCGCCCTCGGGCAGGCATCCCAGGATCGCTGCCATAATATCGTCGGGCAGCGGGCGGGTCAGTCCGGTGCCGAACATCGCGTCGACGATCAGCCTGGCACTCCAGGCATCAGGGCGTTCCTGCGGAAAGGGGCGCACCGCCCCCATCCCCACCCACCGCTCATAATTCCGCCTTGCATCCGGCGTCAGGCGGTCAGCGTCGCCATAGAGGAACACCTCCACCGCCCAGCCCCATTGCTTGAGCAACCGCGCCACGACGAACCCGTCGCCGCCATTGTTGCCCGGCCCGCAAAGCACGACGGCACGAAACGGCCCCGCCGCCAGTTCCGGCCATTGGGCAAAGACCGCATCGACCACGCCACGCCCCGCGCGCTCCATCAGGTCACGCCCGGTCACCCGCCCTGCGGCGATTTCCGCCTCTTCGATGCTGCGCATTTGGGCAGCGCTGAGCAGTTCGGTCATCGGTCGCTCCCCCGCGTTACCGGATCGCACATTTATTGGGCAATCCGCACAAATCCTCACCGCATGCTCTGGATTTGTCTCCGCCTGCATGTCAAAGGCAGGTCACGTCAATTGTGGAGACCCCTCAGAAATGGTCTCACGCCCTTTATCAGGAAAGCAAGGGAGTCGCTGGCCATGAAGAAGATCGAGGCGATCATCAAGCCGTTCAAGCTCGACGAGGTCAAGGAAGCGCTTCAGGAAGTGGGCGTCCAGGGGCTCTCGGTTGTCGAGGTCAAGGGGTTCGGCCGCCAGAAGGGCCATACGGAGCTTTACCGTGGTGCCGAGTATGTCGTTGATTTCCTGCCCAAAGTAAAGATCGAGGTCGTCCTGTCCGACGATCAGGTCGATGGCGCCATCGCCGCCATCATTGCCGCGGCCAAGACCGACAAGATCGGCGACGGCAAGATCTTTGTGTCGCCCGTCGAACAGGCGATCCGTATCCGCACCGGCGAGACGGGCGACGACGCCCTCTGACGCTTTTCCAGTTTTACGCCTACTCCAAGGGGAAACAACGCAGATGAACAACGCTGATGTTCTCAAGACCATCAAGGACGAAGATGTCGAATACGTCGACATCCGCTTTACCGACCCGCGTGGCAAATTGCAGCATGTGACTGTCATAGCCGATCTGGTCGATGAGGACTTTCTCGAAGAAGGCTTCATGTTCGATGGCTCGTCCATCGCCGGCTGGAAGTCGATCGACCAGTCCGACATGAAACTGATGCCCGACGCCGCCAGCGCCTATCTCGACCCGTTCTATGCCGAAAAGACGCTCTGCATCCATTGCAACGTGGTCGAGCCCGACACCGGCGAGGCCTATGACCGCGACCCGCGCGGCACCGCCGTCAAGGCCGAGGCCTATCTCAAGGCGTCCGGTATCGGCGACACCGCCTATATGGGCCCCGAGGCCGAATTCTTCATCTTTGATGACGTGCGCTATTCGGTCACGATGAACAAGGTGTCCTATCAGGTCGATGGCGTCGATGCCGCCTGGAATACCGACACCGAATACGAAAGCGGCAACACCGGCCACCGGCCGGGTGTCAAGGGCGGCTATTTCCCCGTCAACCCGATCGACGACGCGCAGGACATGCGCTCCGAGATGCTTTCGACGATGAAGCGCATGGGCATGAAGGTGGACAAGCACCACCACGAGGTCGCCTCGACCCAGCACGAGCTTGGCCTGATCTTCGGCACGCTGACCAAGCAGGCCGACGAGATCCAGAAATACAAATACGTCATCCACAACGTGGCCCAGGCCTATGGCAAGACCGCGACCTTCATGCCCAAGCCGATCTATGGCGACAACGGATCGGGCATGCATGTCAACATGTCGATCTGGAAGGACGGCAAGCCGCTTTTTGCCGGTGACAAATACGCCGACCTCAGCCAGGAGGCTCTCTATTTCATCGGCGGCATCCTGAAACATGCCAAGGCGCTGAACGCGATCACCAACCCCAGCACCAACAGCTACAAGCGCCTGATCCCGGGCTTCGAAGCCCCCGTCCTGCGCGCCTATTCCGCGCGCAACCGGTCTGGCTGCATCCGCATTCCGTGGTCGGAAAGCCCCAAGGCCAAGCGCGTCGAAGCGCGCTTTCCCGATCCCTCGGCCAACCCCTATCTGGCCTTTGCCGCCCTGCTGATGGCCGGCCTCGACGGGATCAAGAACAAGATGGACCCGGGCCCCGCGTCGGACAAGGACCTCTACGATCTGCCGCCCGAAGAACTGGCGCAGATCCCCACGGTCTGCGGCTCGCTGCGCGAGGCGCTGGAAGAGCTGGAAAAAGACCACGATTTCCTGCTCGCAGGCGACGTGTTCACCAAGGACCAGCTCGAGGGTTACATCGCGCTCAAGTGGGAAGAGGTCTATGCCTTCGAGCACACGCCGCACCCGGTCGAGTACAAGATGTACTATTCCTGCTAAGCCGTTTCGGCAGACCAGACCACAGGCGGGGCGTCCTTCGGGGCGCCCCTTTTGTCTGGCACAGCCACCTGACGCAGCCACCTGACGCAGCCAGCCGGCGCGGCCCGCGCTGCACTGGCTCACCTGCGGGCAGGCGCCGCATGACGTCAGCGCTCTGGAAACAGTCGGTGCGAACTGGCCCGATTGTAATCAAGGCAGAAACAAGGCCGGTTCCCGTGATTGGCCACGCACATTCCACAATACCCCCCAAATGGCGTCATAATGCCTGATCACAGTCGGTTCATGCCCAGAACGGAGACATGTGATGACCAGTGAACCGACCAGCACCCTCGCGCAGCTCTTTTTCGCAGACGCGCCCGACCTCGACTTCACGTCCGAGGTCGCAGCCCTCGCTCGCGCGTTCAGCCAGGGGTTGCTGCCGGAACTGACCTGGGATCATGACGATGTGGCCATGCTCGACTTTGGCCCGCTGCGCATCACGCTGGCCATCGCATCCGGCCTGCGGCGCGCCGAACAGACCTGCCTGACCGTCGCCGTCGGTGACGGGCCCGGATCAGGCCGCAGCCTGACCACCCTTCGCCACGACGCGATCTGCAAGACGATCACGACACGCCTGGCGCGCAAACACCCGATCACGCGCATGGTCTGGCACGTGCTTCCCGCTGTCGTGACCACCGATCTGATCGACCAGATGACCGATGTCATCGCTACCTCTGACGATGACGTCATGGCACGGCTCGGCGCCACACTCGCCACCGGCCAAAGCCAACCCGCCGCGCCGCGCAAGCCCAGCGCGACCGAGGTCATCATGACCCTGCGCGCCGGGGCAAGATCGGCGGTCTGCAAGCTGCGCAACCTGCCGCGCCACCACCCGCTGGCAGACCGTGCGCAACAGGCCTGACCCCGTTGCGCAGACCGTCCTCAGCGCGCGAACACGCCGCTAGGGAAATCGACCAGCGTCTGGCTCGCCGCCGGCGCCTGAATGGCGCCGCTGCCATGGCCCGCACCGCCTGCGCGGGATGGGACGCCACGACTTTAGCGCGCGTCTGGCACGGTTGCGTCGCGCCGGCGTATCATTTTTGTGTGGATCGAGAAAATCACCGCCCCCGTCTGCGGCAGCCGCAGGATCGTCTGCCGCTCGCTGCGCTCATAGGGCGATCCCTCATGCCCGACAGCGCGCGGCGCGGCCTCGGTATGCGGCTGAAAGAGCGCGGGGTCGTCATAGCGCAGCAGATTGGCCCGCCACAGCACCCTTCCCCCGCCCACCATGTCGAACATCCGCTGCACCCGCGCCGCGACATCCGCATCATAGCGCGGCACCGGGGTATGGATGCGCCCCAGCGGGCGGCCGATCTTTTCGGCCAGCGTCCAGGCGGCGGGAAAGCACAGGAGTGCAGCGGTCAGCACATGCTCGGACCCCTGTTTGTGCAGGATGCACAGATCCTCCTGCACCAGTCGCGACAGGGTGACGAGGGGCGCGCTGCGGTCAAGGGCAACCGTCACGCCATCCGGCCGCGCGACCGCTTGCGCGCCGACCTCAAAACCCGCGATTTCCGCAACCTCTGCCAGCACGACATCGAGCAATTCGTCCGCGGCCGCCTCGGCCCCCGGCAGCACCGCGAGCACGTCGCCCGGCCGGGTCGCCAGCAACCGCGCCTTGAGCGCGAGCTGCGGGGCATAGGCCTCATCGACCTGCAACCACGCGCCGGGCCGCACCGGCTGCATCGCCGGCAGCCGCGCCATCGCCTGTGCGCGCTGGTCCTCGGGGATCTCCCGCTGCAGGATCACATCATCATCCATGAGGCTTGGTCTAGCGCGCCCGGCGACCGAACTTAACCGGAAAATGTCGCATCCCGGCAGGACAGTCGCGCCCCCCTCCCCGACCATCGCACAATCCGCAGGAGGCCGCGATGGACCGACCAGCCTACGCCCATATCCGCAAGATCGACCCGACGCGCGGCGCAACCCTCGGCGACGGCACCCCCAATGACAATGACCGGGTCGAGATCGGGCCGACGCAATTGGCCTTTGCCGAATGGGCGGCGGCGGGGCTCGCCCTGCCCGACCTGGCCGCGATGCGCACCTATCGCCACGCGCGGCTGGTGCAGGCGCTGGTCGCGCGCGACTATGGCGGCGTGCTGATGTTCGACCCGCTCAACATCCGCTACGCGACCGACAGCACCAACATGCAGCTGTGGAACAGCCATAACCCGTTTCGCGCCTGCCTTGTCTGCGCCGACGGGCATATGGTGCTGTGGGATTACAAGCAGGCGCCGTTTCTCGCGGATTTCAACCCGCTGGTGACGGAACGGCGCAGCGGCGCCTCGTTCTTCTACAATGTCTGCGGCGACCGCGTCGCCGAGGATGCGACATCCTTTGCCGCGCAGGTGGACGAGGTGATGCGCGCCCATGCCGGCACGAACCGGCGCCTTGCGGTGGACAAGATCATGATCAACGGCCTGCGCGCGCTGGAGCGGACGGGATTTGCCGTCATGGAGGGCGAAGAGGTCACCGAGCGCGCCCGCGCAATCAAGGGCCCCGACGAGATCACCGCGATGCGCGCCGCCCACCACGCCTGCGAGGCCGCGATCGTGGAAATGGAGCGCTTTGCCCGCCAGGAAATCCCGCGCGGCACTGTGTCCGAAGATGATGTCTGGGCCGAGCTGCACGCCGGCAATATCCGCCGTGGCGGCGAATGGATCGAGACGCGGCTGCTCGCCTCCGGCCCGCGCACCAACCCGTGGTTTCAGGAATCCGGGCCGCGCATCATCGGCGAGAACGAGATCCTGGCCTTCGATACCGACCTGATCGGCTGCTACGGCATCTGCATCGACATCAGCCGGACATGGTGGATCGGCCCCCGCCCGCCGCGCCTCGACATGATCGCCGCGATGCGCCATGCGCGCGAGCATATCGCCACCGACATGGCGATGCTGCGCCCCGGCATCAGCATCCGCGAGCTGACCTTTGGCGGCCATACCCTCGCGCCGCAATACCAGCGGCAGAAATACTCCTGCCGGATGCATGGCGTGGGGCTATGCGACGAATGGCCCTTTGTGCCCTACCCCGATGGCTGGGTCGAAGGCGCCTTTGACCTGCTGCTGGAACCCGGCATGGTGTTGTGTGTGGAGGCGCTGGTGAGCCCGGAGGGCGGCGATTTCTCGATCAAGCTCGAGGATCAGGTGCTCATCACCGCGGATGGCCACGAGACCCTGACGCGCTATCCCTTTGACGCGGCGCTGATGGGTGATGCGGAAGGATGAGTATTTGGGGCACAGAGAAGCCTGTGGCGGTCTGCAAACGACAACGGGCGCAGCCAGCGGCCACGCCCGTGGTTTGAGTGTCCTTCGGGCTCAGGCGCGGGCCGCGCCGATCAGCTTCCACACTGCGGGGATCAGCAGCGCGGCCAGCGCGAGCTTTATCGCGTCGCCGATCAGATAGGGGGTGAGGCCCCAGGCCAGTGTCTGCTCCCAGACGGTGGCAAAGCGGCTGGCGTCGAACAGGCCTGCATCGACGAGGTGATAGAGCCAGGCCATGCCGGGCAGATAGATGATGACATTCCCGATCAGCAGCGCCAGCGCCATCAGCGGCACAGACCTGTCCCAGCCGCGCCGCGCTAGTGCGCCCAGAGCCGCGACCGCGAGCGTATAGCCCACAAGATAGCCACCCGTGCCGCCCATCATGTAGGCCAGTCCGTTGCGATCAGCCGAGGAGCCTTGAAAGACATCATAGCCCAGCGCGCCGATCAGCATATAGCCCAGAATGGTGATCAGCCCGAGGCGCGGGCCGTAGGACGCGCCGATGGTCAGCACCGCGAATGTCCCCAGCGTGATCGGCACCGGCGAGGGCCACATCGGGACCGACACCTTGGCCGCGACGGCCAGCACCGCGATGCCCGCCACCACCAGCGCGGCCTGTTTGGCCAGCCGGGCGGTGCCCTGGGTCGGGCCGAAGGCTTCGGTCAGAACCTTGTCGTTCATTGTAAGGGCCATGGGCGCCGTCTCCTGTCTGATGCGTCTGTGACCGCCTGTTTGCCTCAGCCAGTCGCATCGCGCAAGCCGGCAGGCGTCCGGCTTGCGCTAACAGCGCCGGTATTGTGACAGCATCGCATAATCCTTGCGCGGGCCGCGCACCTCCCAGCGGGCCGACCAGAGCGGCCAATGCGCGAAATCATAGGTCACGCGGTAGAGATCCGCGCCGCAGGGGTGATCTGTCCCCGCGCCGCTGACGCCGGCCACGAAACTGTGGAAATCGCGCCCGTCCTCGAAGCAGACGGCCACCCGCCCTGCCGCGAACCGCCACAGGTATCCGCGCCGCGCCAGCAGAACCGGCCCGTCGCCCATCCGCATCTGCCCCTCTTCGGCATAGCGCAGCGCCGCGGCCCCCTCGGCCAGGAACCGTGCCATCCCGCCAAACTGACCGGTCTGCCCGGCGCGCCGATCAAGGATCTCGCGCGAGATCGTCCAGTCGCCCAGAAAATCAGCCCGCTCCAGCACGCTTTTGCCCCCCTGCGCCCGCGCCACAACCTTGTGACGCCGCGCGCACCATCCTATGACAGCCGCCATGCCACCCCAACCCGAAAGGTCCGCCCATGATCCCGCGTTATTCCCGCCCCGAGATGGTGGCCATCTGGGCGCCCGAGACCAAGTTCCGCATCTGGTTCGAGATCGAAGCCCATGCCTGCGACGCGCAGGCGGCGCTGGGTGTGATCCCCGCCGAACATGCCGCGGCCGTCTGGAAAGCGCGCGATGTGGAATTCGACGTGGCGCGGATCGACGCCATCGAGGCCGTGACGAAGCATGACGTGATCGCCTTTCTCACCCATCTGGCCGAACATGTCGGGGCCGATCAGGCGCGGTTTGTCCATCAGGGCATGACCAGTTCCGATGTGCTCGACACAACGTTCAACCTGCAACTGGTGCGCGCGACGGACCTCTTGCTTGCCGGGCTCGACCGGGTGCTGGCCGCGCTCAGGGCCCGCGCGCATGAGCACAAGGACACCGTTCGCATCGGGCGCAGCCATGGCATCCATGCCGAACCCACGACGATGGGGCTCACCTTTGCCCGCTTTTACGCCGAGATGGCGCGCGCGCGCGCGCGGCTGGTGGCGGCGCGGGCCGAGGTGGCCACGGGCGCCATTTCCGGCGCGGTCGGCACCTTTGCCAATATCGACCCGGCGGTCGAGGCGCATGTCTGCGCGATGCTGGGCCTCACGCCCGAGCCGATCAGCACGCAGGTGATCCCCCGCGACCGTCATGCGATGTATTTCGCCACGCTGGGCGTCATCGCCAGCAGCATCGAGAATATCGCCATCGAGATCCGCCACATGCAGCGCACCGAGGTGCTCGAGGCCGAGGAGTTCTTTTCCCCCGGCCAGAAGGGTAGCAGCGCCATGCCGCACAAGCGTAACCCGGTCCTGTCGGAAAACCTCACCGGGCTTGCGCGGCTGGTGCGGATGGGCGTGACGCCCGCGCTCGAGAATGTGGCGCTCTGGCACGAGCGGGACATCTCGCATTCCTCGGTCGAGCGCGCGATCGGGCCCGATACCACGATCACGCTCGATTTCGCGCTGCACAGGCTGGCCGGGCTGGTCGAAAAGCTGGTGATCTATCCCGACAACATGCTGGCCAACATGAACAAGTTTCGCGGCCTCGTGATGTCGCAACGGGTGCTTCTGGCGCTCACGCAGGCGGGTGTCAGCCGCGAGGATGCCTACCGCCTCGTGCAGCGCAACGCGATGAAGGTCTGGGAACAGGGTGCGGATTTCAAGACCGAGCTTCTGGCCGACCCCGAGGTGACGGCGGCGCTCGGCCCGGACGCGATCGAGGACAAGTTCGACATCGGCTACCACACCAAGCATGTCGATACGATCTTTGCCCGCGTGTTTGGCGCGTGACGCGATCACCACGCGTTTTGGGTGCATGACGGCGCGCGAACCTGCTCCGGCCACCCCCCGGTGCCGGACAGGTCAGCGGTGCATTCAGACCGGCGAACGGACCGGCGAACGAACGGGCGAACGAACCGGGGCATGCAGCGGCATATTCTGTGGCAGATGGGTGGCACGTGGCAGGTCGCGCGGAACGACCGGCAGGCTGCGTTCGGTCGGGATCGCCATGACCGCGTATTTGTGCCCGTCATCTGCGTTGACATAGGGCTTGCCCAGAAGGTCCGCCGCATAGCCCAACTGGCGCAGCGCGCGCAAGAGCCACAGGTTCGACAGCGAGATGAGCTGGTCCGCTCCCGCAGCCTCGGCCATATCCACCAGCCCGTCCACGATCAGGTTGAGGCACTGGATGCGGTCCGCCATCGCGGTGATGTCGGGCGCGATCACAAGCCGCGTGCATTCCCACACCCGGGGCGAGGTGATTTCGGTTGCGATCACGTCCTGCGGGATCGTGGACAGCTTGCCCACCATCGCGTCGCGCAGCATGTAGGTATGTTCGCCCCATGTCGCGGTCGTGGGCATGGCGCGGGCGCCCGCAATCACCTGACCGTCCCGCAGCACGAGCGAATAGCGCGCCTGCGGGTTGTCGTACTGGTCCATTTCGACCGTGTCGTCATGCGGGATCTGCCAGCCCAGCGTATCGACAAAGAAGCGTTTGCGCAGGGCGAGATAGTCGAAATAGGCGCTGCCATGGCGGTGGAGCCGGGTCAGGCCGAAGGTTACGTTTTCCATGAGTGCTCTCCTTATTGGAGAGTCCATTTAGCCAGCGTTCAACCGCCTTGTTAACAGGGCAGACACAAGAAAACTGGCGCCATGATTGCAGCGACAACCGTGTTTCTACTTGGGGTTGTAGATTGACAAAGATCCGTCTGTTTCAGATCAACCCGTATTCGCTCGCCAGCGCGGCCGCCTGCGCGCTGGTCTGCGCCGAGAGCTTGAGCTTGGCGTTCTTAAGCCGCTGTTTTACCGCCCCTTCCGTCACCCCAAGGTCATGCGCGATCTGTTTGAGCCGTTTGCCGGACTTGACCATATGCAGGGCCTGCAATTCGGCCTGTGTCAAATTGGTCGGCGGCGCCTTGGCGCGGTGAAGCCTTGTCAGATAGGCGACAAGCAGCCTGATCTCGCTCTCCTCATACTCGCGGTCGGCGCGCGCAAAAGACCCGAAAGACCGGTGCCCTTCGGGGTTTCCGTCAAATACGCATATGGCAGCCCCGAATTTCAGCCCGAAATTGCGGGCCTTGCGCATGACATCCAGCGGATCGTCCAGCGTGATCTCGCTCCAGCGGACTGCCCCGACATTGGTGTAGATCCAGCGAATCACCGGATCATGCAGCATGAAACGGTGCAGCGTGTAATGTTCGACCCAGTCCTGAGGCAGCGCATTCACCTCTTCGAGCGGAAAGGCAAAACCGACGCGCAAGGCAATGTAATGACCAACGGGTGCCAGCATGGCCAGATCGTCTTTGCCGAGAAGTCTGGCCATGAATTGGTCTCCGGGCCCCTCGCCCATGACAAAGCGCTGTTTTTGTTTTCGGGAACGCATTACACTCGAACCCGCTGCCTTGATCTGCCGATCTTAGTGTCACAGCAGGATCGCCGGCAACCTGTTACGCAGAAAGGTCCTGCCGCATGGAGCCGGCCGAAAAGATACGGGACATCATCATCGCCCTCGAGGCGCAAAGCCCAGCGGGCTTTGCCATCGCCTTTCACATCCGTTTTACCCGTCCCGATTTCCTGTTCCAGACCTATTCCAAGACCTGGACCGACATCTACTCCCAGTCCGGCTTTGTCATGCACGACCCGATCGTGCGCTGGGGGTTCGAGAATACGGGCGCGATCCGCTGGTCCATGCTCGATGATCCTGTCGGTGTCCTTGAAAAGGCGCGCCCCCATGGGCTGGTCTATGGTTTTGCCTGCGCGGTCGAAAATGGCGGCACCCGCAGCGTGGCCGGTTTCGCGCGGGCCGACCGCGAGTTTACCGATGCCGAGATCGCAGCCATCGCGGCACAGGTGGCCACCCTGCATGACGAAACAGCCAAGGCCGGCGCATTGTCGGCCGAGACGCGCGAAGAGCTGCGCCAGATGTCGATCCGCTTTACCCATCCCTGACCGGCCCGGACCGGTTCCTCGCCTGTCGCGAGGGTGGTGTTCCTTGCCTCTCGCCGGTCGCTGTCGCATAGTCCTGCAAACACATCCCTTCAGTTGTCCTCGCGTCCCGATACGCGCCGCCATGGTCTGCACCGCCCGATGAACAAGCAACCTCTCCACCGCAACGATGCGTCGCAGCAGGTCCATGTGCCGGCAGACCCATCGCGCGTGCAGGCAACCGCGCTCATCATCATCGCCTTTGCGGTGGTGCTGTTCCTGCTGGTGCAGGCGCGGTTCCTGCTGATCTCGCTGGCCACTGCGATCGTCCTGTTCTCGCTCACCAGCGATGCGATCAATTTCATCGCGCGCCAGCGGATCGGCCCATTGCGCATTCCCAACTGGCTCGCCAGCGTCGCGGCGCTGGCGCTGATCGCGGCGGCCCTGCTCACGCTCACCTCGATCATCCTTGCGCAGATCAACACCGTGCTGGTGACGACGCTGAGCTATACCGAGCGCGCGCCATCGGCCATCGCCGCGCTGTTTTCCTTTCTGGGCGAGGATATCGAGACGGCGGTCTTTGCTTCGATCCGCCGGGTCGAGGTGTCGTCCTACCTCAGCACGCTAGCCGGTCAGGCCGGCAACCTGATGTCGGGCACCGTGCTCATCATCCTCTTTGTCGGCTTTCTCTTTGCCGAACGCGTCTGGTTTTCGACCAAGCTGGTCAATTTCTTCGGTGACGAGGTGCAGGCGGACCGCGTGGGCAAGATCGTGGGCTCGATCATCCGGCGGGTGAACCATTACCTGCTGGTCAAGACGCTCGTCAGCGTCGTGACCGGCGCGATGGTTTATGTGGTGGCGGTGCTCTTTGGCCTCGACCTCGCCATCGCGCTGGGGGTGCTCACCTTCATTCTCAACTACATCCCCAACGTCGGCTCGATCGTGGCAACCGGGCTGGTCGCGCTGGTGGCCCATGTGCAGCTTGGCGACAGCAGTACCACACTGGCGGTATTCCTGATCATCGGCGCGATCCAGTTCGTCAACGGCAGCGTGATCGACCCGATGCTGATGGGCCGCGCGCTGCGGCTGTCCTCCTTCGGCATCATCATCTCGCTCGCCTTCTGGGGCGCGGTCTGGGGCATCCCCGGCATGTTCCTGTCGGTGCCGATCATGGTCGCCCTGATGATTGTCTGCTCCGAAGTGCCCGCGCTGCGCCCCGTCGCGATCCTGCTCTCGCGCGAGGGCCTGCCCGAGCCCAAGACCTGACCGGCTATTTCACCACAGGCGCAAGGTAGCGCACCGTATCCTCGGCAAAGTATTGATAGCTGTCGGCGTTGATGATCGCCCGGCGCGGGTCGCCTGCGGCCATGTCCGTGCAGACATCGCGCGTATAGCATTCGTCATTTGTGGCGCCCACCACAGAGAAATGGCTCATCTCGTGGATCAGCGTGCCCTCGCGGGTGCCCGACTGGTGCTCTTCGCTGCCGGGTACCATCGACATCAGCGTCGGCATCCTGAAAAACGCCTCGCACAGGTTGATGTTGTAGGGGCGGTCGGGGATTACATTTGCATAGGTGCCGTAGTCGCAGCCGCTATATCCGGTCCGCGCACAGACCGCGCGCATCTGGTCCGAGCCGAGCGCATGGTCAATCGACTTCAACGTCCGCCGCACCCGCTCTGCATTGCCGCGCGAATAGGTGCCGAACCAGCGGGCGTAATCTTCGCTGTCGCCCACCGCGGCCGCCGCGCGCAGCGACAGCTTTTGCGCGCTTTTGACCGCCCCCGCGATGTAATCCATCTGCACCTTGGTGCAGTCCTGGAATGTGACAGCCGCCACCGGCGAGGCCGACAGGAGCATGAACGGCAGGAGCATGAACGGCAGGACGAGACGCAAAGACACAGGCACAATCGGGTTTCCATCACGACCAAAGATGTGCCGACGGTAGAAACCACCGCCCCTCAGGTCAAGAACAGCGTCACGCGGCGGTTGATCTTGCCCTTCTTCTCGATGCGGCCGATCGTCACCTGCCCGATCTCGCCGGTCCGCGCCACATGGGTGCCACCGCAGGGTTGCAGATCGACCGTCGCGGCCGCGTCGGCGATGCGGACCAGCCTGATCCGCCCGGCCCCGCGCGGCGGCTGCACCGAAAGCGTCTTGACCAGCGCCGGATTGGCGTCGAGCGCGGCCTCGGTGATCCATTCCTCGCTGACCACCAGATCGCGCGCGATCAGCGCGTTGACCGCATCGGCAATCGCCTGCACATCGTCCGGCGCCTCGGGCATGTCGAAATCGAGCCGCCCCTTGTCCGCCGCGATCGCCCCGCCCGTGACCGGCAGCGGCACCACCACCGACAAGAGGTGCAATGCCGTGTGCACCCGCATGTGGCGATGCCGGCGGTCCCAGTCGAGGTGCTGCATCACCTCCGTGCCGGGCGCCGGCAGGGCCGACGGTTCGGCCGGGACCAGCGCCAGCGCACCCTCGCGGGTGCGGATCGTGGTGGCAATCGCGATCATCCTGTCGCCCCAGACCAGCCGCCCACTGTCGCCCGGCTGTCCGCCCCCCGTCGGGTAGAAAATGCTGCGGTCCAGAACGATGCCGCCCTCGTCGGTCAGCGCGGTCACACGGGCCGGCGCGTCCCGCAGATAGGCGTCGTCGCGGTAAAGAAGGTCGGTCATGCGGGCTTGTCCGTCTCGGGTTGTGCGGTGGGCGCCGGGTGCGCTGCGGGCGGGCGCAAGGTCTCGGGATTGCGCAGCCAGACATCGCGCTGCGGAAAGGGGATCTCGATCCCCTCGGCCGCAAAGCGTTTCACGATGGCATGGTTCATCTCGGTGCGCACGGTCAGGCCGAAATTGACGTCGCGCACGATGGCGCGGATCTCGAAGTCGAGCGAATCCGCGCCAAACCCCTGAAACACGATCGTCGGCGGCGGCGTCAGCAGCACCATCGGGTTGGCCTCGGCAATCTCGCGCAGGATCGCCGTGACCTTTTCGCTGTCGGTGCCATAGGCCACGCCGACCGGCACGATCACCCGGCCGACCGAATTGCCGCGCGTCCAGTTGATCACCTGCCCCGACACCAGGTCGGCATTGGGCACGATCACATCGGTGCGGTCGAATGTCTCGATCCGGGTCGAACGGACCGAGATGTCGCGGACATAGCCCATCTTGCCGCCGACCTCGATCCAGTCGCCTTCGCTGATCGGCCGCTCGATCAGCAGGATGATGCCCGAGACAAAGTTCGACACGATATTCTGCAGGCCAAAGCCGATCCCGACCGACAGCGCGCCCGCGACGATGGCAAGGTTCGACAGGTCGATGCCGGCGCTGGTGATGGCCGTGATCGCGGCAACGAAGATCCCCACATAGCCCACGCCCGACACGATGGCATTCTGCCCGCCGATGTCGATCCGCGTCTTTGGCAGGACGGTGCCGCGCAGCGTGCGCTGCACCAGCCGCGTCAGCATGTAGCCGATGACAAAGATCACGATGAACATCACGAAATCAGTGGGCGAAATGCGGCTGTCGCCGATCGCATAGCCTTCGCGAAACCGGGTCCAGACCTCCCACAGGTCCTCGATCCGCGCACCCCAGATCAGCGCCAGCACCGGCACAGCCAGCATGGCCAGCACAAATCCGATCAGCAGCGGCGTCAGCGCATCGCGCGCCGCCTCTTCGGACCGCACGAGCAGGGTGTAGATGTCGAATACCAGCCGCTGCAACAGGATGACCAGACCGATCAGGGCAAGGGTCATGACAAAGGGATAGATCAGCGCCTCGGCCGCCGTGCCATAGCCCGCCATCGACAGGACGGGCCCGGCCACAGCCACCAGGATCGCCGCGCGCCCGACAAGGGTCGCAGCACCGCGCCCGACCTGCGTACCCTCAGAGCCGGCCACGGCTTTCGGACCGATCATGCTGCGCCCCAGACGGTAGAGCAGGACCGAAATCGCGATCTGCACCGGCAAAAACACCACCGCCGCAATCGCCGATGGCGTTTCGCCCGTCGCCAGAAACGCACGCAACAGCACCCCTGCGCCCAGCACCCAGCCCAGCCACACCGCCGTCCGCCGCGCCCGGGCCCGCGGCTGTGCCGCCATGTCAAAGGATGGCAGGCCCGCGCCGTCAGGCTGCATCAGGTGGCCCGCCAGCCAATGCGCCAGGATGACATAGCCCCCCGCCTCGGGCAGCGTGGCAATCAGGGATTGCGCGCGAAACCCGAAAAGCTCGCTCCCCGACAGGCCGGAACTCAGCGCGACGATGCCGCCATAAGGCAAGGCGATGCTCGCCAGAGAAATCAGGAAATCCCAAAGCCCGCGCCCGCGCAGGTTGCGCGCAGCGACATGACTGCGCGCCCGGTTCACCCAGGCGGGTCCGCGCGCGAGCAGCACCAGCGCCACGAGCAATGAAAAGGCAACGCCGGGCCAGACCGCAACAAGGCGTGCAATCCGCGCCGGGCTGCGCACCGTAGTCGAGACCTCTTTCCAGATGCCCTGCATGCGCGCGCTCAGAACGTCGGCCACGCCGGGCCATTGCCGCGGGTCAAGAGGCGAGACGCCCCGCGTCATCAGCACCTGCGTCTGGCGGGCGCGAATCAGGCTGTCGATCTCGCCGATCAGCCCGTTGGAATGCGCATGCGCCTCGCGCGCCAGCGCCACCGGCGCCTGCAACCGGGCGAGTTGCGCGCGCAGCGCCGAACGCCGGTTGGCAATCGCGGTGTTTTCGGCGGTGGCATCATCTGCGGGTGCCGCGCCGAGCGCGGCGATCTGCAATTCGACCGTTGCGATGCGCGCGGCATTGACCTCCTGCGCGGCCAGGAACCGGTCGCGCCAGATCACCACATCGGCGCGCAGGCGCTCCAGCGCAAAGCCCGATCCGCGCCCCGTCTCGGAAATCGTCTCGATCCGCGCAGCGGTGCGCAGCCAGTCGGCATAGTCGGCCGCCCGGAGCATTGCCGTTTCCTCGATTGCCTGGGGCGCGGCCGCGGCCGGTTCTGCCGCCTCGGCGGCGGGCTGCGGGGGCACCTCGCCCTCCTGCGCATGCAGCGGCAATGCCAGCACAAGCAGCGCAAGGCAGAGCGCCGCGCGCATCCGGGCCGCGCAAGCCCTCATGCGTCTTCGAACACGCCGGGGATGGACGACGGCCCCCGGTCGAGCCATCCCGGCACCGGCAGCCCCTTGTCACGCAGAAAGGCCGGGTTGAACAGCTTGGACTGGTAGCGCGTGCCATAGTCGCACAGGATGGTCACGATGGTATGCCCCGGCCCCATCTCGCGCGCCATGCGGATCGCACCGGCGACGTTGATGCCCGATGACCCGCCCAGACACAGCCCCTCCTGCGCGAGCAGGTCGAACACGATCGGCAGCGCCTCGGCATCGGGGATGTTGTAGCTGAAATCGGGCGTCAACCCTTCGAGGTTGGCGGTGATGCGCCCCTGCCCGATGCCTTCGGTGATGCTGTCGCCCGAGGATTTCAGCGTGCCCGTGGTGTAGAAGGCATGCAGCGCCGCGCCATCGGGATCGGCCAGGCCGATCTTGACCCCCTTGGGTTGCAGCGCCATCGCCACGCCCGCCAGCGTCCCGCCAGAGCCTACGGCGCAGACAAAGCCATCGACCTTGCCGCCGGTCTGCGCCCAGACCTCGGGCCCCGTCGTCTCGATATGCGCCTGCCGGTTGGCGACATTGTCGAACTGGTTGGCCCAGATCACGCCATTGGGGTCAGTGCGCGCCAATTGCTCGGCCAGACGGCCCGAATAGCGGATGTAATTGTTCATGTTGCGGTAGGGCACCGCAGGGACCTGCACCAGCTCTGCCCCGGCCAGCCGCAGCATGTCCTTTTTCTCCTGGCTCTGCGTCTCGGGGATCACGATCACGGTCCGAAACCCCATCGACGCGCCGACCAGCGCCAGC
>JAACVA010000117.1 GCA_009992615.1 Rhodobacterales bacterium | reverse complement strand
CCGATCTTCGTATGCAGGGTTTTCACGTCGATCACCGGTTCAGGATCGGCTTTCGCCGCTTCGCCGAACACCCCCGTCGCGCCCTCAAGCAGTTGGTCGCGCCACGGGGGAGTCCCGGTTTCGCTTGACGAAATCCAGCTCGGCTTGTGCGCACATGTCCTTACCGCTTGCGGTGCAATCCGGCTTCTTGATCAAGGTTGGACCATGCGGTCGCAAGAGACCAAGTGTTCCTGTTCCTGTTGGGCACTCGACGTGCTTCTTTCTTGCCATGTGTCGCCTCCTGTTTCGAGGCTGCATCGCACAGACTTTGGGCGGCAGTATGACGTCACTCACTTGCACATCTTTGCCGCTGGGGCTAAACACAGGCTGTCGCGGGCGTTGTGTAATGGTAAGACCTCTGCCTTCCAAGCAGAAGACGCGGGTTCGATTCCCGCCGCCCGCTCCATTCCCACCAATGCGCCAATGCCAAACTTTGGTCCGAGTGTGCCGTTAGGCATTCATCATGACAGTATTCCAATGCATCTCTCTTTTCACGGATTTCAAACCGCGCGCGGGCTGGGCGGTCAATTCGCTTCCGACCACACCGGGCATATACGCGGAGATATACTGGCCGCAGCGCGGGCTACGGTTTGGCGAGACGGGCCGATCCGTACGCGGTAAAATCCGACACGATATTGGATGGTTCAGGTCGATGCACGACGGCACAGCCCCCGATGCACCGGCGCCGCACCCTGCCTATCGCCGAGGCGGCCAAGGCAACGGGCCTCGCCGGGTTTGAATTCTACTTGGTGAGCGCGGATACGCGGCTCGAAGAAAAGACGCTGCGTCAAGAAACGGAATGCTTCCTTTTCGCTTGGGCCGACGCCGCAGACGGTTTTGTGAACTGGAACCGTCAAGTAAGTTGGCGATAGTAATCACTGTTCTACGATTTTTCAGCGGCCTCTGATTGGGGATTCTTGTGGTGGGCAAGGGCCTTACCATTACACAACGCCTGCGCCCGACTGTCACAGCAACACGCCCGAGGGCGCGCAGGTAACCCGCGACCGGCAAAACCGCGCCTAGCGCAACCTTGCAAAAAAATCGCGCAGCAGCGCTTCGCAAGCCGGGGCTGCGATCCCGTCATAAACCTCGGGCACATGGTGCGATTGCGGATGGGTAAAGATGCGCGGCCCCTGCGCCACACCGCCCGACTTTGGATCGGCAGCGCCATAATACAGCCGCGCAATCCGCGCCGCAGCGATGAAGGCCGCACAGGCGGGGCACGGTTCCAACGTGACATACAGATCACACCCCAACAGCCGTTCACTGTCCAGCACCTGACAGGCCCCCCGAATCGCCAGCATCTCGGCATGGGCCGTGGGATCGCGCAATTCGCGCGTGCGGTTGCCCGCCACGGCCAACACCGCGCCATCCGGCCCGATCACCACCGCGCCCACCGGCACCTCGCCCCGCGCCGCGGCAGCGCGGGCCTGATCCAGCGCCAGGGACATATAGGAACGAAAAACCATGGCACACCTTTGGCAAGGGCGCGACACCGGGGCAAGCGGGATGCAAAACTTTCGATGCCTGCGGCACTTTCCACCGGCACGCCATCGCAGTAACACTGCACCATGGAAACACCCCCCTCCCCCCCCGGCGACCGGATCGCCAAGGTTCTGGCCCGCGCCGGGATTGCCAGCCGCCGTGACGCCGAGCGCATGATTGAGGAAGGCCGGGTCAGCGTGAACGGCAAACACATCTCGTCGCCCGCTCTGAACGTCAAACCTTCCGATCTTATCACCGTGGACGGCAAGCCGGTTGCGGCGGCTGAACCGGCGCGGTTGTGGTTGTATCACAAACCGGTCGGTCTGGTGACCAGCGCGCGGGATGAAAAGGGGCGGCCCACGGTGTTTGACGCTCTGCCCGATGACATGCCGCGCGTCATGTCGGTGGGGCGGCTTGACATCAACTCGGAGGGGTTGTTGCTGCTGACCAATGACGGCGCGATCAAACGACGACTGGAACTGCCCAGCACCGGCTGGCTGCGGAAATATCGGGTGCGGGTGAACGGCACGCCCAAGGACAGCGATCTGGACATGTTGCGCAAGGGCGTCACCGTGGAAGGCGAGCGGTTTCAAGGCATGGAGATCACCCTCGACCGACAGCAGGGGGCAAATGCCTGGCTGACTGTTGGTCTGCGCGAAGGCAAGAACCGCGAAATTCGCCGCGCGCTGGAAACAGTGGGGTTGAAGGTGGGGCGGCTGATCCGCGTCAGCTATGGCCCGTTCCGGCTGAACGATCTGGCGGCGGGGGCGGTGGAAGAGATCAAGGGCCGGATCCTGCGCGACCAGCTGGGCCTTGACAGTGCCCCGCGTCTGAAACCCACACGGGCGCGCAAACCCGCGCCGGGAGGACGGCCCGCGCCGATTGCCGGGAACAAATCGCGCAAGTGACCCCTTGGTATCAGGCGGTCCCGTGCCTTGATTAGGATAAGCTGAGGATAAGCTGTCGGGCCTGGCTGCTTGGTATGTAACGGCTCTGGGCAGGGCGCGCGCGATGGCTTAGGCTGGGCGCAACGGGCGAGGGGGCCGGAAGATGGCCAGATTTGTGGTTGCGGTTGTGTTGATGGCGGTTGTGGTCGGGCTTGCCTTTGGTTTCGCCACCGCAGTGCGCCGGGTTGCGGGCGTGGGGCGCGACCGGCTGATGCAGCTGGACAAGGAGCATGGGACGATGCAGCGGATTTCAGGCGTTTTATTGCTGGCGCTGATCGTATATGTTTCGCTGTGGGGGGGCGCCTGAGATGGCCGAACGCTTTGGTGGCCAGCACAGCCCCAAGGGCGGCACCGGCGAAAAGCCGCAATGGGTGGGCAAGGTGCCGGCCCGCGCCGGGGCGCTGAGCAATGCCCTGTTCATTGCGCCATTTCCCCTTTTGCTGACCGCTTTTTTCAAGGAACCGGCCGGTCTGGCGCTGAACCTGGTTGCCTTTGGCACTTTGATGCTTGCCGCATGGCTGACCCGCGAGGGCGAGCGCGCGCATGAGGCTTATGACGCGCGCAAGGTGGCCAAACGTCCGGCGATCCCGCGCAAGATCTTTGCCGCCGGCCTGACCGGGCTGGGATTGGCGCTGGCCGGATATATGGGCGGTGGGCCGGTCACGTCGGGCATCTTCGCGGTGCTGGGGGCCGGGCTGCATCTGATGGCCTTCGGGCCTGATCCGCTGCGCGACAAAGGCGTGGCCGGCGTGGACCGGTTTCAGGCGCACCGCGTGGCGCGGGTGGTGGACGAGGCCGAGGCCTATTTGACCGCCATGCACGATGCGATTCGACATTCCGGTGACCGCGCCGCCGAATCCCGGGTCGACCGGTTCATCGCCACCGCCCGCGATCTGTGCCGCACTGTCGAGGAAGATCCGCGCGACCTGACCAGCGCACGCCGGTTTCTCGGGGTCTATCTGATGGGCGCGCGGGATGCGACGGCCAAGTTTGCCGATATTTACGCCCGCACCCGCGACGCCAAGGTGCGCGCCGATTACATGGCCCTGCTGGACGATCTGGAACAGGGGTTTGCCCGACGCACGGCCAAACTTCTGTTGGAAGACCGAAGTGATCTGGACGTCGAAATCGAGGTTCTGCGCGACCGTCTGGCGCGCGATGGACTGGCGCCCAGGCCCTGACCCAATTTTTTTGAACCCGGAGGTTCCGTGACATGCCCAATACCGTTGCCCAAAAGGCCGTCAGCGCCCAGACCGAGGTGAACGAAGTGACCGCCGTCGTGTTGCACGAACCGGCCCGCGATCTTGTCGCGTTCGAAATGGCCGAGGCCCCCGTCGCCGCCGAGATCGAACGACGGATCGCCGAAATCAACATGTCCGACAGCAATTCCAT
>JAACVA010000116.1 GCA_009992615.1 Rhodobacterales bacterium | reverse complement strand
GACCCAACAGGAACCGGCACGCAGGGCCGCGATCCTCGCCGCCTGGGACAGGCTGGACACCGCCCAGCGGTTCGTCTTCAACAAACTGATCACCGGTGGCTTTCGCATGGGCGTCAGCCAGAAACTCATGACGCGCGCCCTGTCCCGCGCCACCGGCATCGCCGAACCCGATCTTGCCCACCGCCTGATGGGCGAGTGGAGCCCTGACACACACAGCTTTGCCAGCCTGGTCACCGCCCCCGATCCCACCGCCGACCTGTCGCGCCCCTATCCCTTCTATCTGGCCTATGGGCTGGAAGACGCGCCCGAAACCCTGGGCGACCCCGCCGATTGGCAGGCGGAATGGAAATGGGACGGCATCCGCGGCCAGCTGATCATCCGCGGTGGCCAGCATCACCTGTGGTCGCGCGGCGAAGAACTGATCACCGACCGTTTCCCGGAATTCGCCCGCGCCCACGATGTTCTGGCCGATGGCACCGTGCTGGACGGCGAACTGATCGCCTGGGCCGACGAACGCCCGCTGCCATTCAACGCCCTGCAAACCCGCATCGGGCGCAAATCCGTATCGGCCCGGCTGCTGCGCGACACGCCGGTGGTGCTTTTGGCTTATGATCTGCTGGAACAGCACGGCACCGACCTGCGCCCCCTGCCCTTTGCCGAACGCGCAACCCGCCTGCGCGCCTTGCTGGCCGCCCTGCCGCCCGAGGCGCCTGTGCGCCTGCCGCCACAAATCGCGTTCGACGACTGGCCCGCCCTGCACAGCCTTCGCGACACCTCGCGCGACCAGATGGCCGAAGGACTGATGCTGAAACGCCGCGCCTCGCCCTATCTGACCGGGCGCAAGAAAGGCGACTGGTGGAAATGGAAGATCGCGCCGCTGACCATAGACGCGGTGATGATCTATGCCCAGTCGGGCCATGGGCGGCGCGCCAACCTGTTCACCGATTTCACCTTCGCGGTGCGCGACGGCGATGCCTTCGTGCCCTTCACCAAAGCCTACAGCGGGCTGACGGATGCCGAATTCAACACGATCACCAAATGGGTACGCAAGAACACCCTGCAACGCTTCGGCCCGGTCCGCCAGGTTACCCCCGAACATGTGTTCGAAATCGCATTCGAGGGCATACAGGCAAGCCCGCGCCACAAATCCGGCGTCGCCCTGCGCTTTCCCCGGATGCTGCGCTGGCGCCGCGACAAACCCCTCAGCGAGGCAAACACCCTCGACGATCTGTTGGAGATGCTGAAAACCTACGGCTGACCTCGGCTTCTTCTTTGCAAAAATACTCCCGCCGGAGGCGTCGCCACTGGCCACAGGCACGCCGCACCCCTAGATAGGCTCCCAGAAGCCAAGCGAGGAACCCGATGCAAACGCCCGTTCATGATGCCAACGCCCGGTCGGGCAAGGATTTCGGCCCCCTGCCCGAGTGGGATCTGAACGATCTCTACATCGGCCCCGAGGCACCGGAACTGGTGCGCGATCTGTCCTGGCTGGAAACCGCCTGCGCCGAATTCGCCACGACTTACGAGGGCAAGCTGGCCGATCTGGACGCACCCGCGATGCTGGCCTGTGTGTTGGCCTATGAAAAGATCGACATGATCGCCGGGCGCATCATGTCTTACGCCGGCCTGCGCTATTACCAGCAAACCACCGACCCGCACCGCGCGAAATTCATGTCCGATTGCCAGGACAAGATCACCACCTTCACCACGCCGCTGGTGTTCTTCACGCTCGAAATCAACCGCATCCCCGATGAACAGCTTGACGCGCTGTTCGCCGGGAATGCCGATCTGGCCCGCTATCGCCCGGTGTTCGACCGCCTGCGCGCCATGCGGCCCTATCAGCTGTCGGATGAGCTGGAAAAATTCCTGCACGATCAATCCACCGTGGGCGCCGCCGCTTGGAACCGGCTGTTCGATGAAACCATCGCCGGGCTGACTTTCGATATCGAGGGCGAGGATCTGGGCATCGAGGCCACGCTGAACCTGCTGACCGATGCCGACCGCGACCGGCGCGAATCAGGCGCGCGGGCCCTTGTTCAGGTGTTCGAGAAAAACATCGCCCTGTTCGCCCGGGTCCACAACACCCTGGCCAAGGAAAAGGAAATTGAAGATCGCTGGCGCAAGATGCCGACGCCGCAAACCGCGCGCCACCTGTCCAACCATGTCGAACCCGAGGTGGTCGAGGCGCTGCGCAACGCCGTCGTTGCCGCCTATCCCCGCCTGTCGCACCGTTATTACGAGTTGAAACGCAAATGGCTGGGCCTTGACACCTTGCAAGTGTGGGATCGCAACGCACCCCTGCCGATGGAACAGAATCGCATCGTGCCGTGGGACGAAGCCGAAAAACTCGTGCTGGACGCTTACGGCGAATTCGCCCCCGCCATGGCCGATCTGGCCCGGCCGTTCTTTTCAAAAGGCTGGATCGACGCAGGCGTGAAACCCGGCAAGGCGCCCGGCGCCTTTGCCCACCCGACGGTCAGCAACGTGCACCCCTATGTCATGCTGAACTATCTTGGCAAACCGCGCGACGTGATGACCCTTGCCCACGAATTGGGCCATGGCGTGCATCAGGTGCTGGCGGCGGACCAAGGCGAACTGCTGTCCTCAACCCCGCTGACCCTCGCCGAAACTGCCAGCGTGTTTGGCGAAATGCTGACCTTCCGAAAACTTCTGGCTGCCGCGAAAACCCCGGCCGAGCGCAAGGTGCTGCTGGCCGGCAAGGTCGAGGACATGATCAACACCGTGGTGCGCCAGATCGCATTCTATGATTTTGAATGCAAACTGCACGCCGCGCGCCGCGAAGGCGAGCTGACACCCGATGACATCAACGCGCTGTGGATGTCGGTACAGGCCGAATCGCTCGGGTCGGCGTTCACCTTCATGGATGGCTATGAAACCTTCTGGGCCTATGTGCCGCATTTCGTCCATTCGCCGTTCTACGTCTATGCCTATGCCTTTGGCGACGGATTGGTGAACGCGCTCTACGCGGTCTACGAAGAAGGCACCCCGGGCTTTCAGGACAAGTATTTCGAAATGCTGAAAGCCGGCGGATCAAAGCACCACAAGGATCTGCTGGCCCCCTTCGGCCTTGACGCCTCCGATCCCGCGTTCTGGGACAAGGGGTTGTCGATGATCGAAGGCTTCATCGACGAACTGGAAGCGATGGAAGACTGACCCCAGCCGCGATGCGCCCACGGGCCCCATTCCCGGCGCAAGCCGGGAATGGGGTGGATAGGGCAACGCCGACAGGCGTTTCCTTTGGATCAAACCACCGCGCCCGCCTCAGATTTCGATCCCGGACGCGAACACCATGTCGATCATCCGCTGTGTGCCGCGTGAAAACTCCAGCGGACAGCCATAGGGCGTATCACCCCGCGCGCTGTCACAGAAAGCCTCTACCTGCGCGACATACTGGTTGACCCCCGGATAGCGCAGCGTTGTTACCTCCATGGCGCTGTTTTCAATTTCGATTTCCGCCTGACCAAAGACATTGGCATTGAACGGCGTGCGCAGCGTCATGCGCCCCTTGTCGCCGTAAAATGTCATCCGCTGGCCGGGAAACATCCGCATCGAGGTGACCGCGTTATAGGTGAAGCCCGGAAAATCCGCCGTCACATGGGCAAAGGTATCAACCCCGTTTTCCAGCCGCAACTTCGAGGTGACCGCCACAGGCTCGGCCTGGGTCACGAAACGTGCACTGCCAAAGGTGTAAACCCCGATGTCGCGCAATCCGCCGCCGCCGGTTTCCGGACGGTTGCGGATGTTGTCGGTCGCCTTGGCGTTGTCGTAACAGAACAGTCC
>JAACVA010000115.1 GCA_009992615.1 Rhodobacterales bacterium | reverse complement strand
CTGGTCGTTCTGAATGAACATGCTTCATCCTATCTGCAGGACATGCAGACGATCATCGAGGCCGCCGTCCGTTCAGCCCGGTCTCGCCCGCGCAGCGATATGCACAGGAGCGGGACGCAAGGTGCGATCCACACGCTTCGCGCCGATCTGGTCTCCAACGTACAGCGCGAAATGCTGCTTTCGGTGGCCCGCGTGACCTTGGTGGCGGGCCGGGGCAGCATCGGCGATCAGATCGAAACGTTGGGGCCTGTGTCATCGCGCGAGGCCACGCACCGCATGCGGCCCACGCGTCATGCCGCTGTGCGTCCTGACAGCGCGGAGGTGGACCCAGCCGCGCTGGCCTCGGAACTGGAGTTCTTCAACGGCACCGGTGGGTTTGCCGATGCCGGCCGCGAATATGTCACCATCCTGCGCGACGGCCAGACCACGCCCGCGCCATGGATCAACGTCATCGCTAACCCCATTTTCGGTTTTCAGGTCTCGGCCGAGGGCAGCGGGCATGTTTGGGCCGAAAACAGTCGCGAGAACCAGCTCACGCCTTGGTCGAACGACCCAGTCTGCGACCCGGCGGGCGAGGCGATCTATTTGAAAGATATGGACAGCGGCGCGGTTTGGACCCCGACGGCCCTGCCGATCCGCACACGTGGCACCTACGTCGCACGGCATGGTTTTGGCTATAGCCGGTTTGCACATACAACTCACGGGATCGCGGCAGATATGGTGCAGTTCGTACCGCTAGACGATCCGGTGAAGATTACTCAGCTGACGCTGCGCAACACCGGCGACACATCGCGCCGTCTGTCGGTCACCGCCTATGCCGAATGGGTTCTGGGCACGTCGCGCAGCGCAACGGCTGCGCATATCATCACCGCGCGGGATGCGGATACTGGTGCGATATTTGCGCAGAACCCCTTTGCCACTGCCTTTCCAGGTCGCGTCGCCTTTGCCGATCTGGGTGAAGGGGTTGCCAGCCACAGCGCCGACCGAGCCGATGTGCTTGGTCCCTTAGGCCGCATGGCCGCACCTGCGGGGCTTGTTGCAAGTGCGTTGTCAGGGCGCATCGGCCGGGCAATCGACCCCTGCGCCGCACTGCAACGCCCCGTGACACTCGCACCGGGCGAAAGCGTGCAACTGGTGTTCCTGCTGGGGCAGTCCGCATCGGCAGAGGATGCGCGCGCCCTGATCCTGCGTCACCGCGCCAATGACCCGGAACAGACATTGAAGCATGTGCGGAAGCACTGGGCCGAACTGCTGGGCGCGGTACAGGTAACGTCACCTGACCGGGCGATGGATATCATGTTGAACGGATGGCTGCTTTATCAAACGCTGGCCTGCCGGATCTGGGCGCGGGCGGGATTTTATCAAGCCAGCGGCGCCTATGGCTTTCGCGATCAGTTGCAGGACGGTATGGCGCTGACAGCCCTGCGCCCTTACATGACGCGCGCGCACCTGTTGCGCGCCGCCGCGCGGCAGTTTCCCGAAGGCGATGTTCAGCACTGGTGGTTGCCACATTCGGGGCAAGGCGTGCGGACACGGATATCGGATGACCGGGTGTGGCTAGGTTACGGCGTGGCCCAATATATCGATGTGTCTGGCGACGCGGCGATCCTGGATGAGCAGATCCCGTTTCTGGATGGCCCTGCGTTACCACCGGGGGCCCATGACGACTTTTTTCAGCCCACGGTATCGGACACCATGGCCAGCCTGTTCGAGCATTGCGCGCGTGGCCTCGACCTGGCCATCGACCTGACCGGTGCCAACGGGATGCCGCTGATCGGCACGGGCGACTGGAACGATGGCATGAACCGCGTGGGCGAAGGCGGGCAGGGTACATCGGTCTGGCTGGGCTGGCTCTTGATCGCCACCATCGACAGCCTGGCGCCGTTCGCCGACACGCGCGACCCGACCCGCGCCACCCGCTGGCGCGCCCATCGCGCATCGGTGCTGGCGGCTATCGAGCGCGATGGCTGGGACGGCGCATGGTATCGGCGCGGCACGTTCGACGATGGAACGCCGCTGGGATCGACAGAGTCAGAAGAGTGCCGGATCGACAGCATCGCGCAATCCTGGGCGGTGCTGTCAGGTGCGGCAGACCCGGGTCGCGCGGCCACAGCAATGGCCAGCATGACCGAACATCTGGTCCGCCCCGATCCCGGCCTTGCCTTGCTGTTCAGCCCGCCGTTTGATCGCACGTCGTTGGACCCCGGCTATATCAAGGGCTATCCGCCTGGCCTGCGCGAAAACGGCGGGCAATACAGCCATGCCGCCATGTGGGCTATCCTTGCGCATTGTAGGCTTGGCGATGGCGATGCGGCGTCGGCCTTGTTCGCCCTGCTCAACCCGATCAATCACGCCCTGACCCAGGACGCGGCGACCCGTTACAAGGTGGAACCCTATGTTTTGGCGGCCGATGTCTATTCCGTCGCGCCGCACGAAGGGCGCGGTGGCTGGACCTGGTATACAGGTTCCGCCGCGTGGATGTATCGCGCTGGTATAGAGGGTCTGCTGGGCCTGACACGGGAAGGGCCCGACCTTTTCCTGAACCCCTGCTTTGCGAAGGACTGGCCACAACTTCGCGCAAACGTCAGGCTTGGAAGCGCGCGGTTATCGATCACGATCCACAATCCGGGGCAGACGGGACACGGTATTCAGTCAGCCACCCTGAACAGCGTACCCCAGGACCTTCATCATGGGCGCGTCAGGATCGGCTTGTCGAACGGTGATCAGAACCTTGTTATCACTCTGAAATGACAGCGCCTGTCAAGAGCCGCGACGACAGCGTTCTGTCTTCAGGTCAGTCCTTCCCTTTCCTGCAAGGTGATCACCAGGACATCGAGGAAGTTCGGATCCCAGTCCGCAGCTTTCCAAAGCGCAGGCCAGGCCAGCCCCGCGCCCACGGCCACCACCCAGCTCTGCACCCAGAGGAACAGCAGCGTCGAGCCGAAGAGCCAGACCATGGCGTACATGATCGGCAGGCCCATCAGCTTGGGCGGCCTGAGGAGGCCGATGAACACGCGGGACTGGTCGGACATGGCAAAAACTCCGGGAACGCTGGCTCAGGTCGTCCAGATGGCGGCGACGATGGTGGGGGCCGCGGCGATGCCCGCGATCGCAACCACGACCCAGAGCGCCTGACGGAAATCCAGGATCCCGAAGAGCCAGGAAAGGAAGACGCCGATCAGCGCGAGCGTGCCGATCACGATGCCCAAGGGGCCGGTGATCGCATCAACGATGCCCTGCAAAAGCGTTTGCACCGGCGAGAGGTCGATGCTTTGCGCCAGTGCGGGGCCGGCCAGCACGATGAGGGCGATCGCGCCGAGCGCAACAATAGAAGATTTGGACGTCACGACAGGTCTCCTCTCAGCCGCTGGAACACGGCTGTCACACGGGCCACATGGCCTTGGGTTTCTCGAAAGGGGGGAATGCCGCCATGGCGGGTGACCGCATGGGGACCGGCATTGTAGGCCGCGAGCGCCAGCGCGGGGTCGCCGAACTGCTCGAGCATCATCAGAAGGTAACGGGCCGAGCCGTCGAGGTTCTGGGCGATATCATGGGGATCGACCCCAAGATCGCGCGCGGTGCCCGGCATCAGCTGGCCGAGCCCGATCGCGCCAACCGGGCTAAGCGCGCCTGGGTTATAGGCGCTCTCGACCTCGATATTGGCGCGGTAGAACAGCGCCCAATCGGTGACCGACAGGCCAGCCCCGCGAAGAGCGTTATGGCTGCCGTAGCGCAGCGCCGTGGTCTCGATGGCGTGGAGAATTTCGGGGGTGGCGCGGACGGCGCGCGGGGCTGCTGCTGCAGCAACCGTCACATCTCTCAAGGGATCATCATCCCTACGGGTTTGCGGTGCTGCAAAGAGAAAGAGGCGATCTGGAAGGGGCCCATTCTGGGCGTCTTCGTCGCCGATGAACGAGCGCAGGCTGCTCGTGGTCTCGGCCGTGTCGATCAATCGGCCATCTGGGCTGACGGAGAAAATGAAACCGTCGGCAAGGGCCGGGGGTG
>JAACVA010000114.1 GCA_009992615.1 Rhodobacterales bacterium | reverse complement strand
ATGCCTTGGCCGCAAGACCGGACTGGCCATGGCCTTCAAGCTGATGTTGTCGGCGCAGAAGAAATGGCGCAAACTCGACGGCCAAGGCCGCCTGCCCGAGATCATCCAGGCGGTTGAGTTCCGCGATGGGATCCGCCAACGTCACGATGCCGCCTTATCAAGCGTCACCAACTTTTGCGCATATCTCAATTGACATGATCGATATGCTGATTCAATCGCTGGCGAACCGGTACCCTACACCGCGCACTGAACGTATTGTTTCCTGACCAAGCTGCTGCCGGATGCTTCTTCGAACGCGGCTGACATAAACGTCGATATTTCGGTCAGCAACATTTTGGCCAGTCGGGTCGAAAACGAGCCGCGCAAGTGAAGCGCGATCGAATATGGCATCTCTTATGTCGAAGAACGGGCCCAGGACGCAAAGATCACTTTTGCTGAGCGTCGCGCTGGCATCGCCATGAAGTAACTGGAATTTCCGCTCGTCAAGCGTGAATCGCCCAATGTGTCTTTGTTCATGCAGCACACCCGGTCGCTCTCGGCGCAGGCTTGACCTAACGGTCAGGAATGTTTCTGCAATGCCGCTTTGACAGGAAAGGGTGGCACACGAAAAGGTTTCCGACGTTGAATCGGATATCGCAAGTACGGGAAGTGTTTCCGTTAACCGCGTTGCATCGACTCTGGCCAGAAAATCCCGTGTGGGACATGGCAAGATACTTGGATCGAAAATGACCAGATCGGGCTTGTTGGAGCTCAAGCTCTCGAAACATGCCTCAACACCCCGGACCGGCAAAAGCTCAAGTCCGGCATATTCAAAACCTTTGGACAGATTGGAAGGCAATCCTGAACCGTGCGCAAGCAGAAGCGCCAACGCACGTCGGTCAAAGTTCAGTGGTACAAAATCCAGCTTGGATCTACCCCAGAGCATATCCGGCACCACGGACTGTGCGGATCGGATCACCCTCGCCATGATGACCCAGAGCCTTGCGCAGTCGGCCAATATGCACGTCCACGGTTCGGGTATCAACGTAAATATCGCGCCCCCAGACACGATCAAGAAGTTGTTCGCGGCTCCAGACCCGTCCAGGCCTTTCCATGAATGTCGTCAGAAGCCTGAATTCGGTCGGCCCAAGCTTCATTTCATGCTGCCCGCGAAAAACCTTGTGGGCTTCTGCATCAAGCACGATATCCTCATAGCGCAGGCGGATTCCGACCGATGCCGGGCGGGACCGTCGCAATTGTGCTTTGACGCGCGCCAGAAGTTCTATGATCGAATAGGGTTTTACGATGTAGTCGTCGGCGCCGGTTTCCAGGCCGCGTACTTTGTCCACCTCTTCCGACCGGGCCGAGATCATGATCACCGGCGTCATACGAAACGCGGGTTTGACCTTGATCTGTCGGCATACCTCGATTCCCGAAGTTCCCGGAAGCATCCAGTCCAAAAGGATCAGATCCGGCGCTTCCTCTTCGATCAACAGCAGGGCTTCGTTTCCGTCTTTCGCCTGGATGACCCGGAAACCCTCATCAGCCAAATTGTAGCACAAGACCTCCCGCTGTGCCTGCTCATCCTCGACAACCAGGACAGAAGGTTGCATGTCACTCATCACGCATCACTTTTCTGAATTTTGAACGATGTGTGGTCCCGTTTGGGGCGTTCCTCGTCAGGGAATTTCCCCGTTACAAGATAGATTGTTTGCTCGGCGATACCAGTTGCGTGATCTCCGACCCGCTCGATGTTTTTTGCGATGAAATGCAGGTGCATCCCTGCCGTGATATTACGGTGGTCTTCCATCATATGGGTAAGCAGGAACCGGAAAAGAGTATTGTAGATTTCATCGGCCTCTTGATCACGTTCTATGATCTCTTCGGCCTTCGCGTCGTCTTGGGTGGCGTAGGCGTCAAGCGCGTCCTTGATCATGTTTTCGACGAACCCAGACATGCGTCGCAGCGCGGGAAGCGCTTTGGCAATCTCGCCGTCGCGCGCCATTGTGACGGTCCGTTTCGATATATTCTTCGCATAATCACCGCACCGTTCAAGGTGCGAGCTGATCTCGATGACAGAAAGGACGGTGCGCAGATCACGCGCGGTCGGAGCCCTCAGAGCCAGCAACCTTGCCGTATCCGACTTGATGCTTTGGTCCAGAGCGTCGATTACACGATCTCCGCCACGCACCTTTTTGGCCAGGGCCATGTCTCGGGTTTCCAAAGCCGTCGCAGCATTCGACAGCGCCTCTTCAACGAAACCACCCATTTTCATCACGGCCGTATGAATGTTTTCAAGATCGCAATCAAACGCTCCTACGATATGTTTTTCGTTCATCTCTTCATCCTCGTCTGACGCGACTTTTTAATTGGCGCGCCACGCAATCGCGTCACCGGCCCGCAATATTTTCCCCAAGGCCCATCCGTTTGGCGCATTGTCCATTCACTAAACCTGCGAGAGTGTGCATCCAGACCGGGCTGGCGCAGCATGCAAGGGTGCCTCTCACTTTTGGCTAATTTATGTTGCAACAAGTGCTTATCCGAAGGTTCGTGTTTATGTTACAAAAGTTTCTTGTCACTTATGCAATGAATTTGCGACAAAGGTGTAACATTTTCTGTGCTCCGTCTTGTTTGCAAGACGGCGGTCAACCACCTTGAAAGGTATTGTGCCCAATTGCGTGGGCCAAGCGGATCGAACGCGATGTGCTGCGCAAACTCTGCATCTACCCCCAAGGCTCGCTGCTGGATTCAGCTCGACGCAAACACGCTCCTGGCGCCACCCACAGCCGGCTGCGCCAGATATTGCTTCAAAAAGACTGCGGGATGCATTGTAAGATCCGCGCCGCTTTCCAACGTCAGAGAAATCACCACCTGACGCATCACGAATATCGCTGCCAGCCGAATGGAGAGCCGTGTCGGCATCTTTACTGACCGTCATGCTGGTTCGCCGCGCCGCCTCCCGACAATCCGTCCTCCCAGAAAAACGGTGACCTCGCCTTCCGTCATCTGTTGCCAGGTTTCTGCGGTCAGGGGAACGCTGGCAACCAGGGCGATCGCCTGTCCTGTGGCTGTCACGGACAGGCCGTTGCCGGTCATCGTCGTGCCGGTCGGCGGGCAATCTTGCAGCAAATAAACCAATCCCGGTGCCGCGACCTTACCTGTGACCGGTGATTTGCGCCGGTCGCCGTGGGCAAACAAGGCGTCACCGTCTGAATAGAGAAAATTGGCCGGACCGAGACGGCGCAGAGCCATCGCAAAGGAAGCGACACAAAAGGCCCGGAAGGGGCCTGCATGATTGAGGTCGCGGTCCTGCCCCCATTGGGTGGTGTTAACAGGGATGTCGCGCGCCGTCTTGATGTGCGTCATGGTCGCGCGCGCATTCTATCGTCCGATATCAGTTGCCCCCGAAAAAACCTTGCACGACTGGCCATACCGTTGTTGGCCCGATGGCGCGGGCCATGAATACGGTCAAGGCATAATAAAGCCACTGCACCGCATAGGAATAGGCCAAACCGTTGCGCACCCGCAGGATCAACACCGGGAAGATCAGCCCAAACAGGGTTGCTACAACGGTATAGCGCAGCGCCGAGCCCCACAGGGTTCCATCAAGAAACAACAGCAGGTGCATTCCGCCAAAAAGCGCCCCACAGGCCAGCGAAATCTGTCTCATGTTCAGCCCTTCGCGAGCCAGTGACAGCACGAGTGCCAGGATCAGGATCTGCTGGAACAGGATTTCAAAAGATTTGGGCAGGAAATAGGTCGGTTTGGCCTGCGCAAGCTCGGGCGCCGGGCCCCATTCAGCTTGCCATTCAAACGGCGGCAATCCCGGCAGGATATAGGCCGTGAAGGTCAACGCCAGCGCAAAGAACACGGCCCAGAGCGCAAGGCTCTGCAACCGGTTGTCGAACAATTCCCACCGCGACAGGCTGCGCCACGAGGCATAGACGTCAGAAAATATGATCACTGCCACACCGATCCAAAAGACGTAATAGGTCGCAGTGGCGATCGGATCGTGATTGTAGTTCGGCTCAAAGCTCAGCGCGGGCAGACCGAAATAATACCCAATATCGGACAGGAT
>JAACVA010000113.1:3898-4102 GCA_009992615.1 Rhodobacterales bacterium | reverse complement strand
GAGCGTGGGAAGTAACATGTTTCATTAGGCCACTGACATTCTCCCAAGTCCACTTAGACGCTTTGATAAATGCGTAGTCATCGTGCGGCTGCTTGTGGGAATTGCCGTAAAACTCGATGGTGCACTTGCCGTCGGGCTGCGGCAAGTAGCGCACGAATACCGCGTCGAACGTCTGCCAGGTCTTGCCCTTTGGAGGTTCGGGTA
>JAACVA010000113.1:0-3758 GCA_009992615.1 Rhodobacterales bacterium | reverse complement strand
GTGGCGTTGGAACGCCACGGCGATGCCGTTCAGCCCGGTGTCGGAATGGGCGAGGTAAAGTGGCGCGGTTTCAAATACGGTGCCCGGGGCGGTGTCGGTGTTCGCCGCATTGCCGAACTGGATCTGGCGGCGGCCATCGGGCAATTCCTCGGCGATCATGCGGTGCCCGCCCGACCAGCCATAATGCAGGCCGAATGCCTGGCCCATGGTGTTCGTCGCCCCCCGACAGGGCAGGATCAGGCCGGGGAAATGTTCATGCCCGCTGCGCCCGGTGCGACTCTCGCGCATGTGAATGCCGGGGGTCCAGGGGATGCGGTTCAACTGGAACTCGCCGATCCAGCGGCCTGAAACGTCGATCATCTCATCCGCCAGCTGCGGCGCGGGCAGGACAGGCGCGGCCAGCCAGTGCAGGCGATCCGTGGCCTCGTCACTGCGCAGCCGGGTTTGCGCGGTGATCACGTTGGTCCCGGCATCGCCGGCGAAGAGGAAAGTGACAGACAGGCCCGCGATGTCGTCGACATAGTGCAGCGCAAGGCCGTCGGTCTGTTCGGCCTCGACAAAGGTGAATCGCGACCGGATCGGTGCGCCGTTCTTGTCGGCCAGCACCAGCCCCGGCTGGCCCGGAAAACTGTCGTCCGCCTCGGGGCACAGCGACAGGGCGGGGTTCGCGTCCAGCATTCCGCCTGTCACGTCGATGGCATGGGCGCGGGCCAGGGTGGTCAGGTCTTCGCCCCGGGGCAGGGTGCCGCCCCAATAGACGCATTCGGGCAAGCGATCGTTGCGGGACGCCAGAACAAGGGTCTGCCGCCCGGCATCCAGCCGCCAGCATCGGATTTGGTCGTCGGTCATCATTGTCCTTACTTCACGGCGCCCAGGGTCAGACCCGCGATGAAGTGTTTCTGCATCAGAAAGAACATCGCCACCGGCGGCAGGGCGGCGACGATGCTGCCGGCACTCATCAGGTGATAGGCGGCGCGGTATTGCGCGTTGAAACTGGTGATGCCCGCCGTCACCGGTTGCGATTCAACGCCCTGGGTCAGCACCACCGCCCAGAAATAATCGTTCCAGATGAAGGTGAAAACCAGCACCGCCATGGCCGCCAGCGCCGGCTTCATCAGCGGCAGCACGACATACCAGAAGATGCGCCATTCGGCCACGCCCTCGACCCGCGCCGCCTCGATCAGCTCATACGGCAGGGCGCGGATGAAATTACGCATGAACAGGGTGCAGAATCCGGTTTGAAACGCGATGTGGAACAGCACCAGGCCGGTTTTCGTGTTGTACAGGCCCATTTGCAGCGTCAGATCGCGCACCGGCACCATCAGGATCTGGAACGGCACGAAATTGCCCGCCACGAACATGAAGAAGATCCAGAGATTCGCGCGGAACTTGTAAATTCCAAGGGCAAAGCCGGTCATCGACGACAGCACCATACAGCCGATCACGGTGGGAACGGTGATGAGCACCGAATTCAGCAGATAGCGCGGCATGTCCGAATCAAAGAATACCCTGCCATAATTGGCGAACCCTTCAAAGCTGCCCGGCCAGCCCCAGTAATTACCGGTGGTGAAGTCAGAGTCGGGTTTGATCGAGAACACCGCGATGGAAATCAGCGGCAGCAACCAGATGACCAGCACGACCGGCAGCAGGCCCTGATAGGTGATGCGCCAGGTGCGTGATGTCTTGGCGACGGGGGTGGGAAACATGTCAGGCGTCCTTTCCGGGAACGCCCTTGCGGGCGTGGCCTTCGGCGAAGGTATTTTTGGCAAGAAAGAGGAATACGGCGATCATCGGCCCTTGTCCTCCTGGTACATCGACCACAGAAAATAGGCGATGAAGCACAGCATGATCAGAAACAGCACCACGGCGATGGCCGCGCCATAGCCCATGCGGAAGCCGTATTCCGACAGCGCCACCTCGAACATGTAGAACGACAATACGCGGGACTCGCCGAACGGGCCGCCGTTTGTCATGATCGAGATCAGATCGAAGCTGCGCAGTGCGCCGATGATGGTGACGACGAAGGCGATGAAGGTGGCTGGTTTCAATTGTGGGATGATGATGTACCACAGCATTTTCCAGCCCTTGGCATTGTCCAGCCGCCCTGCTTCGATCTGTTCGGGGTTCACGCCGTTCAGGCCCGTCAGGTACAGAATCATGCAATAGGCGGTCTGCGGCCAAAGGCCAGCGGCGATGATGCCATAGGTGACATAGGTGGGATCGCCCAGCACATTGACCGGGCCGAGGCCAACCCAGCCCAGAATGATGTTCAACAGGCCGAAGGTGGGGTCGTAGAACCAGGTGAACACCAGCCCGACCACCACCTGGGAAATCACGAAGGGAAAGAAGAACAGCGATTTGTACAGCCGGATGCCGGTGACTGTCTGGTTCAGGAACAGCGCGATGAACAGGCCCGCCGGGATCGCCAGCAGATACAGCAGCAGCCACAGCAGGTTGTTGCGCAGCGCGGTGTAGAACGCATCGTCATAATACAGTTCCTGGTAATTCCGCAGGCCGATGTATTCGGGCGCGCCCAGCCCATCCCAGCGCAGCAGTGAAATCTGAAAGGACTGGAAAATCGGGACGATCACATAGACCAGGAAAAAGATCATGCCGGGTGCAAGGAACAGCCAGGGGGAAACCGCCACCTGATGGCGCCGCCACCACGACCGTTTGTCGGGCTGCGGCTGGGTGTCGGGCAGGGTTGCGTGGGTCATGGCCTTCCCTTCGCTGCGGCGGGATCGCAGGGCGCAGACGTCTGCCAGTTGCGTCTCGGCGCTGTGATCGCAGGGTTTTCGGGGGTGGCGGGGCACCGGTTCAGCGCCCCGCCTGTGGTGATGTCTCTTGGGGTGCGCCCCGCCAGCCGTCGATCAATAGATGCGGCTGCGCGCCCGCTCGAGCCGGTCGAGGATCTGGTCGATATTGTCTGGGCGAACCATGAATTCCTGGAACCCTTCCATGGCGACCTTGGCCATTTCCGCCGGGGCGTCACGGTCAAAGAATTGCGCTACGCCACCGGGGCTGTTGGACGACAGCATGGCAAAGCCTTGCTTGAGGAATTTGTCGTCGTCCACAGACGAGTTGCTGTTCACCGGCAACTGGCCAAGGGCATCGCCGCCGTTGATCAGCGTCTGGTTCTCGGCCGACACCACGAAACGCAGGAATTCGCGCGCGGCGTCCTTGTTTTTGGCAGCGCTCGGGATGTGGAAGGTGTCGGTCGGGGCGTCTTCGGCCAGTGCGACATCCGGGTTGATCGCCGGGAATTGATAGAAGTCCAACTTGTCGTCGTCCAGCCCGCCTTCGCGCAGGGGGGCGACGGCGAAGTTGCCCATCAGGTACGCCGCCGCCTGGCCGCCGGTCATGAAGGGCAGCGCCTCTTGCCAGCTATAGGCGGTGTGATTGTCGATGAAGGCGCCCATGTCGATCAGTTCGCGCCAGTTGGCGAAGGTGGCCTTGACGCGGTCGTCGGTCCAGGCGACTTCGCCATTGGTCAGCGCGGCGTGGAAGTCATAGCCGTTGGTGCGCATGTTCAGGTAATCGAACCAGCCGCCGGCGGTCCACAGGAACTTGGTGCCGATGGTGAAACACTTGATGTTGTTGTCCAGCAGGGTCTGGCAGTTGGCCTTGAACGTTTCCCAGTCGGCCGGCTCGGTCAGGCCGAACTGGTCGTACAGGTCTTTGCGATAGTACACGCCCCACTGGTAATAGGTGTAGGGCACGCCATACTGCTTGCCGTCGATGGTCAGCGCGCCCTTGGT
>JAACVA010000209.1 GCA_009992615.1 Rhodobacterales bacterium | reverse complement strand
GGAATTGAAGCGCCGCAAGGTTGACACGCTGATGGCGAAAGCGCCTGATGTGATCGCGGCGGGCAACATTGGCTGTATGATGCAGATCGGCAGTGCGGCAGGGGTGCCGGTGGTGCACACTGTCGAATTGCTGGACTGGGCGACGGGCGGTCCGAAGCCCCCGGCGCTGCATCCTGACAAAGCCCCGGTCGTGCCGCGCCTGCGCTAGGGTTTTGCCGCAACTCTGCCGTTTCGCGGGGCTAGACTCTGCCCAACAACGGAGGGTGCGATGCAGGCAATCGGGGCGATATTGGGCGGGCTGATGGCGGCCGTTCTGGCCTTTGGGGCGCAGGCGCAGCAGGAAACCGGCCTGAAACCACTGTTGACTGCCGATGACAGCCGCGGTTGGGATGCCGTGGGGCGGCTGAACCTCGGTGAGGGGTCGTTCTGTACCGGTGCGCTGATCGCTGCGGATCTGGTGCTGACCGCTGCACATTGTCTCTACGACAAGCGTACGGGGCGCAGATTCGAGGCGTCCGAGATCGAGTTTCTGGCCGGCTGGCGCAATGGCCGGGCCGAGGCCTATCGCGGGGTGCGCCGGGCCATCGCCCACCCGGATTATGATATTACCGATAAGGAAATGGGCCGCATTGCCCAGGATCTGGCGCTGATCCAGCTGGATCGCCCGATCCGCAACAGCCGCATCGCGCCCTTTGCCACCCATGCCCGCCCTCGTGCGGGCGACAGGGTGGGCGTGGTATCCTATGCCCATGACCGCGCCGAACGGCCCAGCCTGCAAGAGATGTGCCATGTTCTGGCACGACAGGCGGGGGCATTGATCCTGTCCTGCGATGTCGATTTCGGTGCTTCGGGCGCGCCGATCTTCGTGTTGGGGCCGGGCGCGCCCGAGATTGTCTCGGTCGTGTCGGCCATGGCCGAGATGAAGGATCAGAAAGTGTCGATCGGCACCTCACTCGAGCGTCCCTTGGCCGATTTGATGGCGCTGATGGCGGCGGGCGATGGTGTGTTCGGCCATTCTGCGCCCGATGTACGGGTGATGCGCCGTGAAGCCGGAACCACTGCGAAGTTTCTGAAGCCCTGAGCGCACGGGTGCACACGGCCGACGCGGCACTGGCCCACGGGACTGCTCGTCTGGGGGCCGGTGTCCGGCTTGGCCTGCGGAGGTGGCCAAGCCTCCGGCTGTGCAGGGTCTTGAACGGCGCTGTGGGCTTTCCTATCTCGAGTGCACCGGGCGCCATGACGGGTCCGGACACTGCGGCCTGTCCTTGTGGGAAGGCCAAACTTTGTTATCGCTTGCGAAAGGATGACCCATGCGAACCTTTGATCTTGCCCCCCTGTACCGTGCCACCGTCGGCTTTGACCAGATCGCCGACCTGATGGACCGGGTGCTCACCGACAATGTCGGCAACCAGACCTATCCGCCTTATAACATCGAGAAAACCGCCGATGACGGTTGGCGTATTTCGATTGCCGCCGCCGGGTTCACCGACGAAGAACTGACCATCGAGCAGCGCGAAAATGCCCTGATCGTATCGGCCCGCAAGGCGGCCGGGGAAACCCCCCGCACCTACCTGCACCGTGGGATCGCAAGCCGCGCGTTCGAGCGGAGGTTCCACCTGGCCGATCATGTCCGGGTGACAGCCGCCAGCCATGTCGACGGCATGTTGCACATTGACCTCGTGCGCGAGGTGCCCGAAGCATTGAAGCCGCGCCGCATTGCCATCGCCAAAGGCGATACGGTGGATGTGATGGCGGTGGAGCAGGCTGACGCCTGAACCGGCACCGTTTTTGACGGATCGAAGGCGCGCCAAGTGGCGCGCCTTTTCGTTTTGTGCGCTTCGCGCAGAGGTATTTTCAGCAAGAAAGAGAGGGGTGGCTTTGCCTGCCTTTGGTCTTGGCGCGTGTTCGCGGGTGAAGCCATTCTGCGGCGATCTGGCCTGCTGGCGGCATACCTGGATAAAATTCTTGCGCCGAGGGCTGGCGGGGGGCTGTGGCGCGGGCATAGTGTGGTTGCAACAAGGAGTGCTGCCCATGGAATGCGTGTTCGTCCAGATCAGATGTGTGCCCGGTGAAACCTATCGCGTGGCCGACGAAATCGTGCTGCGCGAACTGCACTCGGAGCTGTATTCAACCAGTGGGGAATTTGACCTGCTGTTGAAAATGTATATCCCGAAAGAGGCCGATATCGGATTGTTCATCAATGACAATCTGCGCACGATCAAAGGAATCGAGCGCACGCTGACGACGCTGACGTTCAAGGCGTTTTAGGGGGCTTACCGTCTGTCGAAGCTTTCAAGATATGGGCGTTTCGTGATGGCGCGGCGGCTTGTGGAAACCGGGTGGCAGGCCGGCCTTGGCCAAAGGCGCGGCCTGTGACGCCGCGCCAGTGATTGGTCAAACCGAAAGGCAGACGTATTTCATTTCGAGGTAATCCTCGATGCCGTGGTGCGACCCTTCGCGGCCAAGGCCCGATTGCTTGACCCCGCCGAACGGTGCGACCTCGGTGGAAATGATCCCGGTGTTCACGCCGACGATGCCGTATTCCAGCGCCTCGGCCACCTTATAGACGTTGGACAGGTCGTTGGCATAGAAATAGGCGGCCAGACCGAAGATCGTGTCGTTGGCCATTTCGATCACCTCGTCCACCGTGTCGAATTTGAACAGCGGGGCCAGCGGGCCAAAGGTTTCCTCGGTGGCTACCGCCATGTCCTGGGTCACGCCGGTCAGGATGGTGGGTTGGAAGAACAGCCCGCCCAGATCATGCGCCTTGCCGCCCGTCAGGATCTTGGCGCCCTTGTCGGTGGCGTCCTTGATGTGGGTGCGCACCTTGTCCATCGCGCTTGCCTCGATCAGCGGCCCCAGATCCGCCCCGTCCAGCCCATCGCCCACCTTCTTGCCGGCCAGGGCCGCGCCCAGCTTTTCGGCGAACGCATCATAGACTCCCGCCTGCACATAGATGCGGTTGGCACAGACGCAGGTCTGGCCATTGTTGCGGAACTTGCACATCATCGCGCCGTCCACGGCGGCGTCCAGATCGGCATCGTCGAACACGATGAAGGGCGCGTTGCCGCCCAGCTCCATCGAGCATTTCATCACCTGATCGGCGGCCTGGGCCAACAGGATGCGGCCCACTTCGGTGGACCCGGTGAAGGTCAGCTTGCGCACCGTGGGGTTTTCGCAGAATTCCTTGCCGATGTCCGCGCTTGCGGTGCTGGGAATGATCGACAAGATGCCCTTGGGCAGGCCCGCCCGGTCGGCCAGCACCCCCAGTGCCAAGGCCGAAAGCGGGGTCAGCGACGGCGGGCGCACCACCATGGAACAGCCCGCAGCCAGGGCAGGCCCCACCTTGCGGGTGATCATGGCGTTGGGAAAGTTCCAGGGCGTGATCGCGGCGCAAACACCGATGGGCTGTTTCAGCACCATGATGCGCTTGTCCGGCTGGTGGCCCGGAATCATCTCGCCGTACACACGCTTGGCCTCTTCCGCGAACCATTCGATGAAGCTGGCCCCATACAGAACCTCGCCCTTGGCCTCGGTCAGGGGTTTGCCCTGTTCGGCGGTCAGGATTGTTGCCAGATCATCGGCGTTTTCCATCATCAGGTTGTACCAGGCGCGCAGGATGTTGGCGCGGTCCTTGGCGGTGCGTTTCGCCCAGTCCTTTTGGGCGACACGGGCCTTTTCGATGGCGGCGGCGCACATGGCGCGGTCGAGATCAGCCACTTTGGCAATCACGTCGCCACGGGCCGGGTTTGTCACGTTGAACGTCTTGCCGTCGGGGCCATCCACCCAGTCGCCCCCGAGGTAAGCCTGGGTGACCAGCAGCGAAGGGTCTTTCAGCAGCGTGGCAAGGTTGGTGGCGGCGTCAAGCATGGAACTACTCCGGTTGGGTCGTCAAAGGCGCGATACGTCAGTCAAACCATGTGACACGGCGCATTGTCCAGCTATAACCGTGGCGCAGAAAGAGGGTTCCCCCATGTCAAACGATATTGCCTATAACAACCGTGATTTCATTCCGGGCGCCGATTCCTATCCGCCGCGCTGGGCGGCGGCGGCGGCGGCGTTCCGGGATCGGCTGTCGGATGACGGGCGCGCGCATCTGGGTCTGCCCTATGGGCCAGCGGCGCGGCAGGCCCTTGATCTGTTCCTTCCCTCTGGGGCGGCGGTGGGCACGGTGATGTTCGTGCACGGCGGATATTGGCGGATGTTCGACCGCAGCTCGTGGTCGCATCTGGCGGCGGGGGCGTTGGCGCGGGGCTGGGCGGTTGCGATGCCGTCCTACAGACTGTGCCCCGAGGTGGGCATTCCCGACATCACCGCCGACATCACCGCCTGTCTGCGCCACCTCGCCGACACGCGGGATGGGCCAATCCGTTTGACCGGCCATTCGGCGGGGGGGCATCTGGTGGCGCGGATGCTGTGCCGCGATGTCGATATCGGCGCTGCCGAGGGGCGCCTTGCCGGGTGTTGTGCGATTTCGCCGGTGGTCGATCTGCGGCCACTGATCGACACGGCAATGAACGCCGACCTGCGGCTGGACGACGCCACGACCTTGGCCGAAAGCCCCTGTCTGGCAAAGGACGTGCGCCCGGTGCCCACCATGGTCTGGGTCGGCGCGCAGGAGAGGCCCGCCTTCCTGGATCAGGCGCGCTGCCTCGCCGGGGCCTGGCCGAACGCGCGTCTGCATGTCGCGCCGGGGCAGCACCATTTCAGCATCGTCGAGCCTTTGGCCGCACCGGACAGCCCGCTGACCGACGCCCTTCTGGATTAAGAGCCGAAGCCGGCCAGCGCCTTGAAATCCATGGTTTCAAGGTGCGCGATCATGTCCGCAGTTTCGCCGCCCGAGGCCTGGATCAGAATGCGCCCACCCACGACGCCGGTCAGTTCGCCATTCTGGTTGACGAACTTTTCCCGGCCCACGCGTTCGATCTTGCCCATGCTGGCCAGCATCGCCGCATTGCCGAACATGCCGGCAAAGGCGGCAATCATCGGGCTGTCTGCCACGATCTGGACGCGGAACGTTTCGCCGTTCTTTGCATAGTTGGCCACCGCGCCCGTGCCGCCCATCATGCCCAGCGAACGGCCTTCGTCTTCGTCAATCTCTCGGGTCCAACCGTTCTGCGCGGCGGGTAGAAGGGTGGTCAGGGTGCCAGACTTCATCGCCTGCAACAATTGCGTCGCAAAGGCGATTTCCTCAAGCGCATAGCCGATGTCGCCCTGTTCATAGGCCTCGATCGCGCTGTTCAGGGTGTCGGTCACATCGTCCGCCACAACCGGCGTCGCCAAAGACAGGACGGCAATGGTGCAAATCATTCGGATCATCCGGGGGCTCCTTGTTCAGCTTGGATTGGTCACAGGATAGGCGCGCCGTGGCGTGACGAAAAGTGGGGAATGCCTGACCTTTCGAAGTGTCGGCCCAGCCTGTGCGCTGTCACGAAAACGACACGGAAATGCAACCTGTTTGATACATGGCGCCGTCAAACACCATCTTGGGTTTTTAAAGGGGATGTCCCATGACGTATCGTATCGCACTGGCCACATCGGTTCTGGCGCTGGCCGCCGGGGCCGGCTGGGCCGAAGGGTTCAACCGCATCGCCAGCTTTCCGGTGGTGTCCAACATGGCACCGGGCGAAGATACCGCGCGCGAAAGCAGCGCCGAGATCATCGCCGCCACCGCCGATGGCATGACGTTGATCTACACCGACAGCCCCCTGGGCGTGGTGGGGCGGATCGACATCACCGATCCGGCCAATCCAAAGCCGCTTGGCAACATCGTGCTGAAAGGCGAACCGACCAGCGTGTCGGTGGTGGGCGCGAACGCCTTGGTGGGGATCAATACCTCGGAAAGTTATGTGGCACCTTCGGGTTTCCTGGCGTCTATCGCGGTTGCCTCGGGCGTTGAACTGGGGCGGTGTGATCTGGGCGGTCAGCCCGACAGCGTGGCCGTCGCCCCCGATGGCAGCTTTGCCGCCATCGCCATCGAGAACGAGCGTGACGAAGATGCCGGGGACGGCCGTGTCGGGCAGATGCCCGCCGGGTATCTGGTGATGGTCGATCTGGACGCGGCAGGCGTGCCGTTGTGTGACAGCCTGCGTCAGGTGCAGATGACCGGCCTCGCCGAAATCGCCCCGGAAGACCCCGAGCCCGAGTTTGTCAGCATCAACAGCCTGGGTGAGGTCGCTGTGACCTTGCAGGAAAACAACCACATCGTCGTGGTTGACAAGGCGGGCACGATCATCAGTGATTTCAGCGCAGGCGCGGTCGATCTTGAAGGCATCGACGCCACAGACGAGCGGGCCGCCTTGCTGTTCAACGAATCCCAGCCGGGCCGCCTGCGTGAACCCGATGCGGTAACCTGGATCGACGACACCCATTTTGCCATTGCCAATGAGGGCGACATGGACGGTGGCAGCCGGTCATGGTCGATCTTCGCCAAGGACGGCACGCTGATTTATGAAAGCGGCACATCCTTTGAGCAGGCCATCGTGCAGATCGGCCACTATCCCGACCGCCGGTCCGATGCCAAGGGTGTGGAACCCGAAAGCGTGACCTTCGGCGTCTTTGGCGGCACCCCCATGCTGTTCGTCGGGGCCGAGCGGGCCTCGATTGTCGGGGTCTATGACGTGACCGATCCCGCCGCGCCGGTTCTGAAGCAGCTTTTGCCGTCGGGCGTAAGCCCCGAAGGCTATGTGACCATTCCGGCACGTAATCTGCTGATCAGCGCCAACGAGGCTGATCTGGGCGAAGACGGTGCCGCACGGGCCCATGTGATGATCTATCAGATGCAGGACGGTGCGCCTGTTTACCCGCATCTGACCAGCGCCGGCGCCGACAGCCTGATCGGCTGGGGCGCGATTTCCGGCATGGTGGCGGGCGAGGGCAGCACCGTTTATGCGGTGAATGACAGCTTTTATGGTTATCAGCCGCAGATCTTCACGATTGACACTGCCACCACCCCGGCGCGCATCACTGCGGCGCTGGACATCACACGGGGCGGCCGCCCGGCGCAAAAGCTGGACATCGAGGGCATCACGCTGGACGGCGAGGGCGGTTTCTGGCTGGCCTCGGAAGGGCGCAGTGACCGGCTGATCCCGCACGCGCTGTATCATGTGGATGGGCGCGGGCGAATCCGGCAGGAAATCGGCCTGCCCGCCGAACTGCTGGCCCATGAGACGCGCTTTGGTTTTGAAGGCATTACCAAGGTGGGCGACTGGCTGTGGATGGCGGTGCAACGGGAATGGGGCGACGACCCCAAGAACACCGTGAAACTGGTCGCCTACAACACCCTGACCCAGAAATGGGGTGCCGTGCATTACCCCAAGACCGAACCCGCGACAGGCTGGGTCGGGCTGAGCGAAATCGTCGCGCATGGTGATTACGTCTATGTCATCGAGCGTGACAACCAGATCGGGGATGCGGCGGTGACCAAGAAGATCTATCGCATCCCGGCCGCCGAAATGGTGGCGGCCCCGCTGGGCGGCACCTTGCCGGTGGTCACCAAGGAAGAGCTGCGCGATCTGATCCCCGACCTGAAGGCGACCGGCGGGTATGTTCTGGACAAGGTCGAAGGGCTGGCAATCACGCCGGGCGGCACCGTCTGGGTTTCGACCGACAACGATGGCGTTGATGATCATTCGGGCGAAACGATGTTCTGGTCCTTCGATCTGAACTGAGCGTTGGTGGGGCGGGCCGATGTGCCCGCCCCGGCTTTGCGAGGGTTGACTGGAATGGCCGCGCCTTTCCGATCCGGGAGGGGCGCAAATTGCGCCCCTCTTTCGCGTAGGGTCGTGCGCCCCGCTGTTGTGATCGTCGCTTGCCGCCCTGCATTGCCCCTTCTATTCTGCGATCAGGCGATTATGTAACGCATTGTAACATCAACGGAGGGCCAGATGGCCGATTTTGACGCCCAAGTGCGCGAAAGCCAGGCCCAGGTGGCCGAGGCGCAATCAAAAATTGCCGACCTGACCAGCCGGATCGAAACCGCGCGCCAGAAGATGGCGACCGGAACCGATGTGACGGTGGACATCGAAAACGCCAGCCTGGCCGATGTCCATGCCCACACCGAAATGATGAACGCCAACATCGCCGAACTGATCATGGGGCTGGATGACGTGACCTCGGGGTTTTCCAAGGAATTCGCCGAGATGCGCGACAAGACCGGCTGGGAAAGCTTTGTCGGAATATTTTCCAGTGCGAAATCCGATGCGATGCGTCAGGAACGGGTGCGCATGGCGTCGGTCGACGACAAGTTGCAGGATCTGATTTCCAAGTCTGACATCATCGTCCGGCTGCTGGAAGGGCAGTTGAACGTCCTGAATGAACAGAAATCCAAGGTCGAGGTGAACCTGACCGAAACCCTGGACGAGCGCGAATTCACGGTGGGCGAGCTTGAGGCGCTGCGCGTGGGTATTCTGGGCATGGACCCGCAGATCATCGCGCTGGAGAACAAGATCAGCGTCGAACAGGACGCCGCCGCGCGCACCCGTCTGGAAACCGAGCTGGCCGATCTGAACGGCCGCTATAACGCTATGGTGCAGCAGGAACAGGTGAAGCTGGCCAAATCCCAAACGCTGGAGCGGTATATCGAAAAGGGCAAGACCTGGGTGGATTCGTTGCAAAACCAGGCGGCGACGCAGATGGTTCTGATCAACAAGTTGCAGACCGACACCAAACAGCGGGTGGTGCTGTATGATGCGTTGACCAAATCGTTGAAGACGGCGCAACAGCAGGACGTGGCGCACCGGATCAACGAAATCGGCGTGAAAACCGACCAGGAGGCGCAAATCGCCATGGCCCAGATCGGCAGCGCCACCAATTCCCGCATGGCCGACATGCTGGAATCCCACGAAGACCACATGGTGTTCGCGCGCAAGGTGCTGGAACAAAAGGCAAAGGCGGATGAGCGGTTCGCGCGGCGGTTCAGTGCCATTGTCGAGAAACACGACAAGAACCTTTATGGGGAATAGGCGGGCCACCCAATGACCGAGGTGATCACCGGCAAGGATCTGGCCCACGATCATGTCGGCCTGTCCGACACCGAAAGTGCAAGGCGATATTTCCGCAAGTTCGAGGCGATCACCGGCCATCTTGGCCGCGTCGCCTCTGAGATGGAGCGTGAGGGCACCCTGACCGGCAACGAGGTGGGCGTTCTGTCCGACTATGTCGCGCGGATTGCCGGCACATTCCGCGCGCTGGGCATGAAATACCTGATGACCGGGCGCGACACCGGCACGTTCTTTGGCAGCCTTGCCATGGACACGACCGAATCCGGCTTTCCGGTGTTCCGCGAATTGCTGACCATGGGCAGCGATTTCGCCCAGGCCAGCGACCACATGGCGGCGATGCCCGATCGTGCGGCGCTGATCGACCGGATGGTGGGCCAGATCGTGGGCGACTTGACCATCCCCACCCGGTTGCAATTCGCGCTGTCGCAGCGGCTGTATTACGAAGCGCTGTTGAACGACCGGTTGTTCTGGGCACAGAACGATCCGCGCACCATTTGGCTGAGCGGGTTGCGGGACCGGCGGACGTTTCTGGTGCATTGGGCGGTCTATGACAGCCAGATCAACCTGCCGGTGATCTATCTGCTGGAGCTTGAGGATTCCGGGCGCACCGCGCTGCCCAAGGATGTCACGCGTTGGCCCGCCGCCCAGGCCCATCTGATCGCGCAATCCATGGCCGGGCTGAAACTGTTGACCATCGCCAAGGGGTTCGATGCCGATTTCGACGATCTGCACCCCAAACGCCTGCGCCGGTTCCATGTCGGCCCGATGTATTCCAGCCTGTACACCCGGCAGGTAGGGCCGATCCACGACGTTCTGACCCAGGCGCATGGCGCCGAGGGGCAGGATTGGTGCCTGGTCTGGACGGTCGAGGACCTGTTGAGTGAGCGGGTCGAGACCGAGCGCAAGGGCTGGTTCACCTCGGTCGAGCGGCAGGTGTTCGCGCTTGACCCGTTTTCCGGGCGGGGCGTCGACACTGGTGCCACCCGCAGCGAACGCGCCATCGTGCTGCCCCAGCGGCCCTATCAGGTGCTGGCCGAGATGAACCCGCCGGGTTTTGCCGGGGTGCGCAAATTCGTGGTGTCTTCGACCGGGCGCGTGCTGACCTATCGTTAGGCTTGGGGTGGGCCAGGGCAGATGAGTATTTTTGGCAAGAAGAAGCCGGGGGTTTCGTGAACATTTCAGGCAATCAGATGGAACTGCGCGAGGCGGATATCCGCAAGCATTATCCCGCAGCCCTGGCCATGTTGCAGGGGCTGGACCACACCCCCCGGGTGGCAGTAGGGCAAGCCCCGGCGCCGGTCGAGCGGTCGCCGGGGGTGGCAAGCACGGCGCGGCGGTTTCGTTCGACCACACCTGGCCTGGTCACGCGGTCTACCCTGCGCCCCGAAGGCGTGCGGCTGATCGAGCGGGTCGAGGCGGTGGAGGCGGATGGCCTGCCGTCACCATTGCAGGCCAGCGTGTTGCAAGGGCTGCGCCGGGCGTTGGCCATCGCCCTGGCCATGGGTGAACAGTTTTGCGAAGCCACCGGGCTGGACGCGATGAAGCGTGACAATCTGGCCGGGTCGCTGGCGGTGGCCCGCAAGGCCGGGTTTTCCGAACTGTTGGCCGCCGAGGCGCTGGTGGTGCTGTCGGTGTTTGGCAACGCCCTGTCGTTCCTTCTGGCCGCCCATGCCAGCGAGGTGACGGTGGACATCGGTGAGGTGCAGGAGGTGCTGACCGACAACGCGCACCTTGCCTTGCATGGCGCTTTGTGGGAGCTCGACCAGGACATCGCGACCCATGCCAGCGACGAGGCGCGCCTTGTGGCCTGTGTTCTGGCCTATGGCGAGGCGTTGATGGGGCGGGCCGAAATGCGGTCCGGTGGCGCAGCGCGGGTGGCGCCCTTTGCCGCGGCCTCCTGGCGGGTCGAGGCCGACGATATGACGATTCAGGGCTTTGCCCCGTCGCGGCGTGGCAACGGCAAACCTCTGACCATGACGTTCAAGCAGCCGAACGAGGTGGTGGGCAATCACATCGCCAAATACCAGGCGTTGAGGCTGGCCAAGATGCTGATGGCCTATGATTTCGACCGGCGGTTGAATCCCTTTGCCGAATTGGGCGGTTTCATCTTTACCTTCATGGGCGACGGCGCCCCCGGCACCGGAAAGACCACGCTGATCCAAATGATGGCGGGGCTGATTTCGGGGTATTGCGAGGTGGCGGGCTATCCGTTTCGGTATCAAAACCTGAGCACCGACAACATCGACAGTTATCAGGGCAAATCCGGGCAGAACGCCAAGGCGTTCATTGACACGATCATCGACCCCGGCGTGATCGGCTTTGGCACCATCGACGATATAGACCAGCTGGCGGGCAAACGCGGCGACCGGCAATCGTCGTCCGGGCAGTTGGAAATCACCGCTGTGCTGATGGAAAGCTTTGCGGGGGCCAACACGGTGGTGCGCGGCAACTGCACCTTCGGGATGTTTTCCAACTTTCCCGAGAATGTCGATGATGCCCTGCGTCAAAGGGCGGGCGCACGGTTTCTTGTCGACGGACCACAGACGCGCGAGGATTATATCGACATCCTGCATCTGCTGATCGGCAAAAATCACGCCATTCCCCTGGGTGATCACGTCTTGTTCGCGGCGCAGGAGATCAAGCGCGCGGTGGCGGCCAGTTTCCAATCGCACGGTCGTCCGAAAGAGGACGGATTGCTGAAGGTCTGGGAGCAGACCGAGGCAACCATTGGCACGCTGGACACGATTGCCAAGCTGGGCACCTATCTGAAGGCAATCCAGCAGGCCGATGCCCGCTTTACCGGTCGGGCGATCAAGAATATCACCGATGCGGTCAAGGTGCGGGCGATGGATTTCGAGCTGCCCGATGTGTGGATGGAAAACCCCGATCTGTTTCTGTTCAAGCCGTACGACGACAAGGTGGCGATGATCAGGGGCATGGCTCAGCCGATCACGGTGGATATGGTCGTTCAGGAAATCAACCGATATGCCGACAGCGAATTCCGCTATGCCGACAAATCGGACGAGGTGGCGATTGCCGATATGGTGCGCGAATATGGTCTGACCGAAGAGGCCAAGCGGCGGTATCTGGCGGGGAAGGGCGCGTGAGGATGGCTGTCCTTGCCCCGCTGCGCTGCGTTGTCTTGCAGAGCGCCGGTCTGCGGCACCTGGTCATGCAAAGGGGGGCGGCATGAAACGCCTGATCGAAAAAGGGCTGATGTTCGGCGGGCTGATCGAGGTGAATTCCCCCGCCTTGGTTGAACGCTATAACCGCGCCTTGAAACAACTGACCGGCAAGGTGACGCAACTGGCCGATTTCCACATTGACCTGTCGGGCTATTCCCCCGAGGTGGGGGATGAACTGGGCGATCACCGCTATCTCAATGCCAATGGCTGCAATCGCCAGTTCATTCTGCTGAGCCTTGAGCAGAAACATGCGCCGTTGCTGAACATTGCATTTTCGACCAATCGCCTGATTTTGAAAACCTTTATCGAGAGCAATGAATCTGAATTGTTTGCCCTGACGGCCCGTGATGCGGTGGCGGGGGAACTGGCCAATTCGGTGTTCGAGATTTCCAGCCCGGCGCGCCTGTTCGACATCCGAAAGATCGTGATCGAGGCGGATACGACACAATCCCACGTTGCCGATGCCCATACGCTGGCCGGCAAGATCGACGAATTCCGCAGCCGCCGGGATGCCTGGTGGGACGATGTGCTGATCGCGCAGATGATCGGCCTGGCCAAGCGCACCGGCGATGTCACGCGCAACCCTGTCGCGCTGAAGCGGATGGTGTTCGACCATGGTGATTTCTGGACCTCGCATTTCGGCGGATCCTATGTTTTCCATACGCTGAAGAAAAAATTCGTGATTGCCGCGCAACCGGCCGCCTTTACAGAGGATCCCAAAATCGAGGCGACGATCATCGGGATGGACCAGCCGAATTCGATCGCCCGTGCATTGGAACAGAACGGTCTGATTGAACCAATCGTCAAGGCGCGCAATGTCGATGCCGCCGCTATCCTGCGCCAGAAGATGGATTTCATTCTGATAGATGCCGCCGCAACCCGGGAACTGGACATCGGCAAGGCCACCCGCGCCGATCTGCGTGCCATCGCGCGGCAGTTGGGGCGCAGCCTGCCCGAGGCGTTTCTGGGCCTGGGCGATCTCGTGCGCTGGGTTGAGGGGGGCGGGACATGGCCGCGCATCACATCGGAACACCCGGCCTATTTCTATACGTTCCGCGGCGCGCCGGGGCCAAACCGCGATCTGGCCAACATGCTGTTGGCAGAACTGACGCCGCTGGATGTGCGGCAATTGTTCATTTGCCACAAAGAATTGTTCTATAAACTGTATCGCACCTGGTCAGAACCGCGCCAGCAGCATGTGGCGGATTTTCTGGAGCGTGAATATCAGGTGGACAAGGCCGGCACCCGTGCCGCCCTGTTCGGCGGTGAACCGGGCATGGACGATGCGGCCCCGCCGCCCGTGGCCGCGCGCGACAGGGCCCGCCGTGTTGGGCCCTGGGGCAGTGTAAGGAGTTAGGTCATGGTTTTCGCCCTTGCCCGTCTGGCGCTCATGGGGTTCGTGGGGCTGAGTGTCATTTATGTGCTGGTGTCGATCTATTCCCGGTCGGTCCGGCGCGAAAGGCTGGAAGAACGCTGGGAGGCGGAACAGATCGGGGGCGACCGCGAAGAGTTCGTGCGCGCCGGTCTGGCGGAATATGACGGCTCGGTCCGTCGCAAACTGATCCTCGGTGTCTATGTTGTTCCTGTGATCGTGATCGGTACGCTGATCTATGCGATCAATTACTGGTAAGGAGTTGTGATGCGTTATGTGAAATGGGCCTTTTGGAGCGTGCTGATCTTGGTCGTGGGCGGGTTCCTGCACTATACCATGCCGCAACAGGACATTGTGCGCATCGTCAACACCGAGGTGCGGCGCGTTGATGTGGGCGAAAATAAAATCTTCTGGGCGCAGACCGATGTCGCCAACACCCCGACGACGGTGAATCGCGACGTGCGCTTCATTGAAACGATCCGCCCGAACGGCAAACCCATCGTATACCGCAACGAAGACACGGGCTGGGGCTGGCCGCCCTATTTCAAGCTGGATTCATCAAATCTTCAGGCTGAGGCCAGCGATCGGATTTCCAGTCGGGACAATCCGCAATGGGTGGTGATGCGCCACTATGGTTGGCGCAATGAATTCATCTCGATTTTTCCCAATGCCGTTGGCCTGCGCCCGATTGATGGGCCAGATGTAACGCTGATTCCCTGGTTGAACATTGTTATTCTGGTGGTGTTTCTGGTGCTGATCCTGGTGGCGCGGCAGATGTGGTTGCAGTTCCGTGAACGCTCGATTGACCCGCTGGTCGAAGATGCCGGCGAGGCATGGGACAAGGTTGATGCCTTTGCCGAGCGCAAGAAAGGCCGCCTGCGCCGTTGGTTCGACAGTTGGAAGCCGAAATGACAAAGGCCGGGGTGGCCATAGCACCACCCCGGCGTTTTTACCGTAAAACAGGCTGCACGCTGTTTGGCTTGATCGGTTTCTGGTTTTTGATGAAAAAAATCGGTGAGGGATCAGTGCAAGACCTTTTCAGCGGCAACGCAGGGCTATTGTGCCGAAACCAACGGCTGTGATCAACCTGCGCTGCGACCGTACAGCGCCCGTGCCGCCCTGAATGACAACAGCTTGCGCTGCTGTTCATCCCACAGGTGCAATTTCACACAACCCAGGCTTTCGCGGATCGTCAGGCGCTGGGACGTGGCAAGTTCCTGATGGTCGCGCAACACTTCAGTCAAACGATAGAACGGGATGCGCGAATACAGATGGTGCACATGATGCACGCCGATATTTCCCGAAAACCACCGCAAAACATGCGGCAGATCATAATGGGAAGAGCCGTGCAGCGCCGCATCGTGCAATTGCCAGTCGATGCTCTTGTCCCACAATGTATCTTCGAACTGGTGCTGGACATAAAACAGCCAGACCCCCGCCGATGCCCCGACCAGAACCGTGGGCAGGAAAATCAGCATGATCGGTTGCCATCCGCCAAACCACGCGATCAATGACAGCGCGCCCGCAATGATAAGGTTCGTGGCCATCGCGCTGGACCAGTAGGTCCAGGATCTCATAAGCCCGAGGGGCAGGCGATTTTGCAGCAAGAACAGATAGATCGGGCCGAGGCCAAACATCACCAGGGGATTGCGGTACAGCCGGTACTGAATCCGCCGCAGGCGCGGCAGGGCACAATATTCGGCCACGGTCAGGGTATGCACATCGCCGATGCCGCGTTTGTCCAGGTTTCCGGCGGCAGAGTGATGGATCGAATGGGTGCGCCGCCATACGTCATAGGGGGTCAGGGTCAACACGCCCAGAACGCGGCCTGTCCAGTCCGACACGTGACGGTTGCGGAAGAATCCACCATGCCCGCAATCATGCTGTATGATGAAAAGCCGTACCAGGAAACCGCCGTTCAGCATGGCCAGCGCGACCGACGCCCAGGGCGCCACCGGCAGCAGCCACCACGCCAGCGCCCATATCACCAGATAAGGCACCAGGCTGACTGCCAGTTCAAAGGCGCTGCGTCCGTGATGCGGATCGCGATATTTCGCCAAAATCTGAACCCAGTTTCGGGCGGAAATCTGGGGCGATACATTACGCGGGGCGGGGGCGGTCATTCGGGGGGTTCTCGTTTGTTGGTTTTTGATTGTTGTACTGCTCGTGACCCACTCGGCCAGCCGTGTAGACAGTTGTTAGATAGGTCATCACGTCGGCCAAGTACAGTGGTCTGCGACCATCAGCCCTCGCCATAAGGGATCCAGACGGTTTTTACCTCAGTCGCCGCCATCAGAAAATCGTGCGATTTTCCGTCGGCCCCGCCCCAGTCGCGGCTGCGCCCGTGGTTTACCCAGGTGCGTTTCAGGTTGCCCGCCGAGGCGCGTTCAATCGCCGTATCAATGCCTTGCGATGAAAAGGACCAGACCGCATCCACATCCATGTGCCCGGCAAGGTGCGGTGCCAGGTCGGCGTGATCGCCGGTCAGGATGTTTACGACGCCCGCCGGCAGATCCGACGTATCGAGCACCTGATAGAAATCCGTTGCCACCAGGGGATAGGGTTGTGACGCCACGCTCACCACCCGGTTGCCCATCGCCAGCGCGGGCGCGATGACCGACACCAGGCCCAGCAGCGGGGTGGCGTCGGGCGCGAACTGGCCGATGACACCCACGGGTTCGTTCATCGCCAAAGCCACGACGCGCATCGGCACGCCCTTGACCGCGCCATCATTCTTGTCGGCCCAGGCGGCCCAATGGAACAGCCGGTCGATCGAGGTTGCCACCTCTGCCGCGGCGGCCTGTGCGCTGACGCCGGTCAGGTCGGCGATGCGTCGGGTGAATTCGCTGTCCCGCGCCGAAAGATTCTCGGCGATATAAAACAGGATCTGCGCCCGCAGATGCCCGGTGCTGCGCGACCAGCCCTTCGCGGCCTGCGCCGCCTCGACGGCGTTGCGCACATCCTTGCGGTTGGCCAGGCCGGCATGGCCCAGCAGCACGCCGGATTTTGACCAGACCGGCCGGGAATAGCCGCCGTCGGGGCGGGCCTGCTTGCCGCCGATATACAGTTTGGCGGTGCGGTCCAGCCCGCCGACTTTCGGCGCTTTCGGCGCGGGCCAGGCGGCCAGCGGTTTCAACGCCTCACTCCTGCCTGCGGCGCGGGTATAGGCGGCCAGCCCCTCCCATCCGCCTTCGCGGCCAAAGCCGCTTTCGCGCACCCCGCCAAACCCTGCGCTCGCGTCCATCATGTTGGTGGCGTTGACCCACACGATCCCCGCCGCCAGCTTTGGCGCGATGTCCAGCGCCAGGTTGATGTTCTCGCTCCAGACACTGGCGGCCAGGCCATAGCGGGTGTTGTTGGCCAGTTCCACCGCCTCGGCCGGGGTGCGGAAGGTGGTCGAAACCAGGACCGGGCCGAATATCTCCTCCTGCATCAGCGGATCGGCCGGGGCCAGCCCGGTGATCAGCGTCGGGGGAAAGAAACAGCCTTCGGGCGCCGGACCGGCCTGGAACACCTCGCCGCGCGAACCGCCCACCTTTTCGGCAATCGCGCGCAACTGCACCGGATCGACGATGGCGCCGATGTCGATGCACTTGTCCAGCGGATCGCCGACCCTCAGCCCGGCCATGCGGGCGCGCAACCGGTCGTGGAAATCGGCGGCGATGGTTTCCTGCACCAACAGGCGCGATCCCGCACAACACACCTGCCCGCCATTGAACCAGATCGCATCGACCAGCCCCTCAACCGCGCTGTCGATGTCTGCGTCGTCGAACACGATATACGGCGACTTGCCGCCCAGCTCCAGCGTCAGCGCCTTGCCGCTGCCCGCCGTGCGTTCGCGGATCCGCCGCCCCACTGCGGTCGAACCGGTAAAGGCGATCTTGTCGATGCCGGGGTGATCGACGATCGCCTCGCCCACCGTGCCATCGCCGGTGATGATGTTCACCACCCCAGGCGGCACCCCGGCCTGGCCGCACAGCTCGGCGAAATACAGCGCGCTCAGCGGGGTGTATTCGGCGGGCTTCAGCACCACGGTGTTGCCCATGGCGATGGCCGGCGCCACCTTCCAGGCCAGCATCAGCAAGGGAAAGTTCCAGGGCACGATCTGCCCGCACACCCCCAGCGCCACGCGCCCGGGCAGTTCGCTGTCCATCAACTGCGCCATCCCGGCGTGGTAGTAGAGATGCCGCACCACCAGGGGCACGTCGATGTCGCGGCTTTCGCGGATCGGCTTGCCGGTATCCAGCGTTTCCAGAACGGCGAACATGCGCGCCTGTTTCTGCACCAGCCGCGCCAGCGCATACAGCACCCGCGCCCGCGCCGCGCCACCCGCACTGGCCCAACCCGGCTGGGCCTTGCGCGCCGCCGCCACCGCCATATCCACATCGCTCGCCGTCGCCTGTGTCACCTGCGCCAGCCCCAGATCGCGCGCGGGATTGCGCGTCTCGAATGTCGCGCCCGGCAGGGTGAACGCGCCAGCGATGAACAGGCCGAACACCCGGTCGTGGCCGTCCAGCCACCATTGCGCCTCAGCGTCGCTTTCCGGTGCCGGGCCATACGCCATCGTGTGATAAATGTCAGAAACGCTCATGGTTTCTTCTTTGTAAAAATACTCAAAATTCCGACCTCGCCCCGCGCACCGTCAGCCCATTGCATGGCGATACCCCGCCGAATAACGTCCCGTCACATGATGTTCCAGCTGTCGCTCGATGTCGTTCAGCAGGGATGAGGCACCAAAGCGGAACAGGTCCGGCTGCAGCCAGCGGTCGCCCAACTCGTCCTTCATCAGCGCCAGGTACACCAGCGCGTCCTTGGCCTTGGAAATTCCCCCGGCGGGTTTGTATCCCACGCGAAACCCGGTGCGCGTGTGATAGGCGCGGATCGCGCGGATCATCACCAGCGACACGGGCAGGGTGGCGTTCACCGCTTCTTTCCCGGTCGAGGTCTTGATGAAATCCGCCCCCGCCATCATGCAGACCAGCGAGGCGCGGGCGACATTGCGCAGGCTTCCCAATTCGCCCGTTGCCAGAATCGCCTTGAGATGGGCGTCGCCACAGGCCGCCCGAAACGCCTGTACCTCGTCATACAGGGCCTGCCAATTGCCCATCAACACATGGCGGCGGGAAATCACGATGTCGATTTCCGATGCTCCGGCCTTTACCGATTCACCGATCTCGGCCAGGCGCAGGGCAAAAGGCGACAGGCCCGCTGGAAACCCGGCGGAAACCGCCGCCACCGGAATGCCGGTGCCCTGTAATGCCGCAACGGCCGGTTCCACCATCTCGTGATAGACGCAGACCGCCCCGGCGGTTACCTCGACGACCCCCAGCGCGTGCAGCAGGTCGGCACGTACCGGCTGGGCGGCCTTGGCGCACAACCGGCGTACCCGTGCCGGGGTGTCGTCGCCCGACAGGGTTGTCAGGTCGATGCAGGAAATCGCCCGCAGCAGCCATGCCGCCTGATGGTCGTTCTTGACCGAGCGGCGGCCCGGCAGGCTGGCGACGCGGCGCTCGATCGCGCTGGTGTTGGCCTGAACGCTGCGCAGCCAGCCGATGTCCAGCGCCATGCCCGGATTGCGCGGCAGGGCGATCTGGGGCAGGTGGGTCGTGGTGGTGGCAAGGATGGTCATGGATTGCCCCGGCTGCGGCGGTTGAGAAACCTTGGCACGGGGTATGGAATTTGGCAACATTGACCAGACGGTCAAATCAAGATCCGGCCCCATCCATGGGCCGGCGTGCCGCGGCCCGAAAAGTGCGGGCACGCGAGATCGCCGGGCTTGGCCCGCGCCGCATCGCCCCGCCGCGCAACGGAGCATGACGCCATGACATTTTTCCTCGCAAGGCGCTGGAATCTTGCGGCATCGGGCGAGCTGAGCCATGGTGGGGCCATGAAAATGCTGTTCACCTTTGCCCTCGCCGGGGCTTGCATCGTCGCCGCGCCGCCCGCCCGGGCCGAGGTGCACGCCCTGCTTGTTGGGGTTGGCGATTATTTGTATCTCGACGCCGATCTGCGCGGCCCTGTCAACGATGTCGGCCTGATGGCGCGCACGCTTTTGGCGCGGGGCGCGACCTCGGTTCAGGTGCTGGCCGATCCTGCCGCAGTGGTGCCCGACGGCATCGCGCCGCCCGTCGTGCCGACCCGCGCCGCGATCCTGGCCGGGTTGGCCGATCTGGCGGACAAGGCCGGGCCGGGCGATCAGGTGATCTTCTATTTCTCCGGTCTTGGCGCCACTGTGCCTGACCTGAACGGCGACAAGGCGGAGGAATATGATGAAATCTTCCTGCCCGCCGATGTGAAAAACTGGCGCGGCGCGATCGGCGCAGTCGAGAATGCCATTGCGGAGGATGAATTCCAGCCGTTGTTTCAGGCAATCCTCGACACCGGCGCGATGTTGGTTGCGATTATCGACGCTTGTCATTCCGCCACCGGCTTTCGCGCCCTCGGGCCTTCAGTGGGGGCGCAACGGTGCATCCCGAACACCATAGTGGGAGTGCCCGAAGTGGTGGTACCTGTCGTTTCCTCTGGTCCACCATCGCCGCCGCTGGAGGGGGATTTTGCGTTTCTCTATTCTTCGCAATCCAACCAGCGCTCGTTCGAATTTCCGCTGGGCGCCAAGGATGATCTGTCGAACTGGTATGGCGATTTTACCCGCGCCCTCGCCGGGGTGCTGCGCGAAACCGCCGATCTGACCTGGGCGCAGGCCCTGCGCGGTGCGACAGAATCGCTGCAAAAGGAGGCAGCCATTGCCGTGCAAATCCCCGAGGGCGCAGGC
>JAACVA010000206.1 GCA_009992615.1 Rhodobacterales bacterium | reverse complement strand
GGCCAATCAATTCGCGAATGCCTTCGGTCAGCGAATCGTCTGCCCCCGCGCCTTCCGGGGAATCGCCACCGTCATCAGAAAACACATTTACCGAATCTGCGCCGTCGTCGTCGGTTTTGGCGAGAACGGCAGCGAGCGTACCTGTGCTGTCATCTTCGGCCATATCGGCAATTGCAACATCTTCGTCGTCGTCCATCTCGATTTCGGCGACCAAGTCATCGTTTTCAGTAAAATCGTCGTCCTCGACCTCCTCGATCTCACCTGCGGCAAGTGCCGCTTCAAACTCGATCCGCTTCAGCTTGATGACACGTGCGATCGGGTGTTGTGCCACCGATGCGACCGCTTGCGCGGCGCGGGCGGCCTCGGCGGCTTGCTCGGCCTCTTGCTCGGCCGCTTGTGCGGCGCGGGCGGCTTCGGCGGCTTGCTCGGCCGCTTGTGCGGCGCGGGCGGCTTCGGTAGCTTGCTCGGCCTCTTGCGCGGCTTCGGCGGCTTGCTCTGCTGCTTGTGCGGCCTCGGCGGCTTGTTCAGCCTCAGTGCTGTCGCTGATCTCTGCAATGTCTGTTGCGGCGATCAGCGACGCGAGGCTGACCGGCGGTTCAGAATCATCGGTTGCAGCGGATTCTGTTGCGAAATCATCAACAGGCTCAGGCGATTGTTGGTCCGCATCTTCGGGAACCGCCGGTGCCTGGTTGAGATAGGCCTCGATGGGCTCATCTTCGACAAAGGCGATGTCTGCGCTGCGGTTGGCGCGGGCGCGGGCGACAACGGCGCGGATGCGCGACAATTTCGCCGCAACACTGTCACCGTCGATGTCGACCTCGAAGGGGGTATTGTCGGCCGGATCAGACCGGGGCGCCGAGGGGCGGCGATCATCGTCACTGCGCTCACGGGGTGCCGCCACCGCAGGATTGCTACCGGCAAGTGCATCGGTGGTCTGCCGCAACATGATCCCGTTCTTCTGAACGGTTGTCTCGACCCTGCGCTTGACCTCACGCTCGGCGATCTGGTGCAACATCTGCATGTCCGGCTGTGGCGGTTCGGCGCCGAAGTAACGGTCATCGGCAGCCAGATCGCGGAAGTATTCCGCGATGGATTTCATCGTCTCGAAAGGTTGGTCGAACCCTTCCAGCGTGCACGAGAACGTGCCGTATGAAACAGTCAGAATCTTGCTCGACCCAACCATCGGTTACTCGCTTTCTCCCCCGATCCAGCAAGGGTGTGTTTACCACTTATCTGTTCGCAAATCAGATCGAAATTAAGATTTTACCGGTATCTTTTCACGGCCAAAATGTGGTGATTGTGCTGAAAATAGGATTAATGACATCATGGTCGAGACTATAATTTTCAACGCCAAAGCTGCAACCCTGGTGGGCGGCGGCCCTGTTGCAACAGCAGATCTCGACGAAGCTTTGGCGCATGCACCGGTTTTGGTTGCAGCCGACGGCGGCGCGGATCGCGCGATTGCGGCAAACCGGCTGCCCGATTGGGTGATTGGCGATCTTGATTCGATTACCCCAGCCACGCGCGCCCGAATCGGCGCGCGGGTGATCCATGACCCCTCGCAGGATACCACCGATTTTCAGAAATGCCTGGCCCGTCTTGACGTGCCGCTGATCCTCGGGCTGGGGTTTCTGGGCGGGCGGGTCGATCATGAGCTGGCGACGCTGGGCGCGATGGTGGCGCATCGGGGGGCGCCTATTGTTCTGATCGGGGCGTACGACGTGATCGTGCATGTGCCCGGCGCGATGACGCTGCGGCTTGAGGCGGGGATGCGCTGTTCGCTGTTTCCCATGGCGCAGGTCACGGGTGTGTCGAAGGGGCTGGACTGGCCCATCGCCGGGCTGACTTTTGCACCGGGCGGGCGGGCGGGCACGTCGAACCGGGTGACGGCGGGGTCTGTACACCTTGCTTTTGACGGGTCGGGGATGCTGCTTATCCTGCCGCGCCGGGCCTTGGGTGCACTTCTGGCGGCGTTGCGCTGAGCACTCGTTCGCGGGCGATGATGTACAGCCCCGCCGCCAGTGTCACAAAGATGCCAAAGGCCGCCAGACCGTTGGGCAGATCGCCGAACACCGCCCAGCCAATCAGCGTGGCCACCGGAATTTCAAGGTATTGCATCGGCGCAAGAGTTACCGAAGGCGCAAAGCGCAGCGACCACGTCATCAATAGATGCGCCAGCGTGCCCAACACCCCGAGCAGTACCAGCAGCGGCCAGTCCCACCCCTGCGGCTGCACTGGATCGAGATGCGCCAGACCCGTGCCGTTGAACAGCCAAAGTGCCGGAACCAGCAGAACGCTGGCCATCATCCCGCTGGTGAATTGCAAGGTAACGGCGTCAACTTCCTTGGCTACGCTGCGGGTGACCAGCATGAAAAGCGCGAACACAACCGCCACCAGAAGCGGCAAAAGCGCGGGCGCACCAAAGGCGGCAAAACTGGGCTGCACCACCATGAGCGTGCCGGCAAACCCGACGGTGCAGGCCGCCATGCGGCGCGGCCCCACATCTTCGCCCAGCACGAGATGCCCAAGGATCAGCAGGATGAACGGCATCACAAAGGCAATGGCCACGGCCTCGGCGATGGGCAGGTGAACGAGGGCCAGAAACATCGCGCCGATCCCGACGATATGCAGGACGGTGCGCAGGGCGGTCAGGCCCAGCACCCGCCGCCCCAGCCGCAGGTTGGCCGGAGCGCGCGCCACCAGTGGCGCCAGCAGCAGGGCCTGAAGGGCAAAGCGGACCACCACAAGTTGCGCCACGGGCATCGTGTCGGCCAACAGCTTCGCCGTGGCATCGCCCATTGGGGCCAGAATACAAAACCCCAGCATCAGACCGATACCCAGCAACGGCCGGTCAGCGCTGTGCAACAAAATGGTCATGCCGGTGGCGGTGCGGCGGGCAGTGGAGCGCGCCCGATCCTGCGCTCGCGCAGGAAGACATAAAGCCCAGAGGCGACAATCAAAGCGATGCCGACAAAGGTCTGCCGGTCGGGCAGGTCATCAAAGACCAGCAAACCGAGAACCGTGGCGGCGACGATCTCCAGGTATTGCAGCGGTGCAATGGTTGCGGCCGGCGCAAACTTCAGCGCGAAGCTGATCAACAGATGCGAAACCGAAGCGACAATTCCCACCCCCAGCAACCAGACCCAGATCACACCCTGCGGCTGGCTCATCTCCAGCGGTGCAAAGCCACTGCCGCGCGACAAGAACAGGGTCGGCAGAATCAGCGCGGTTGCCACAAGCGCGGTCCAGAATTGCAGCGCGACAGGCGGAATGCGGTGTGCGATGCTGCGGGTCAGAACCATGTAGAATGCGAAACATAAAGCAGTGACAAGAGGGAACAGCGCAGCGGAACCGAACACCGCAAGACTGGGCCGTATGATCAGAAGCGCCCCGGCAAACCCAACCGCGCAGGCGACGATTCTGCGCCAACCGATAGCCTCGCCCAGAAACAATGCGCCGAGCAGGGTAAGTATGAAGGGTTCGACGAAAAAGATCGCAATGGCATCGGCCAGCGGCATTACCCGCAAGGCGCTGAAAAACGCCACTGTCGCCAAAAGGATCAACCCGGCGCGCACAAAATGCAGCCCCAGATCCCTCAGGTCGGGACGGGCCAGTTGTGCCAGCAACAGCGCAAAGGGCAAAAGCACAAGCGCCTGAACGCCAAACCGGAAGGCAACAATCTGACCGACCCCGATTGCAGGGGCGGCGAGTTTTGCGAATGCGTCCATCACCGGTGCGGTGGCGGTAAAGCCGATCATCAGAACAATGCCGAGAAGGGGTCTGTCAGGGGTCATGTGCTGACGCTAGGGGCGGGTGCTTGGCAGTGCAATGGTCTATTCCCCTTGGCCGGTGTTGGAGGGCAGCTTTCTTCCTCCCTGCGGCTCCTCCCCGGGACGGTCACGGCGCGACGCCTTTCACGCCGGTTCGCCGGCCTTGCGGTCTGATTTGCTCGCTGGGTTGCCTGGTGTTCATGCCGCGCACGGGTTCATGCGGCGCAACTGAACGAGGCTGCGCATGTTGTAGGCAAGATTTTTCATCCCGATCTTCGCGCGGGCCCGCACCATGCCGATCCTGCGCACCGGCGTG
>JAACVA010000205.1:378-4155 GCA_009992615.1 Rhodobacterales bacterium | reverse complement strand
CGCACCCGACGCTGTTCCTGCGCCGACAAGTATATGAGAAATACGGCACTTACGACACATCTTTCCGGATCGCGGCTGACTATGACGCGATCTTGCGTTACTTTGGCAAGGGCGAGATCCGGTCCGCCTACATCCCCGAAGTGCTCGTCAAAATGCGCGTTGGGGGCGAAAGCAACAAGTCACTTCGTCGTATCATTCGAAAAAGCAGCGAAGACTATCGCGCGCTAAAAAAAAACGGAATGGGAGGTTTGGGAACTCTGTTCTGGAAGAACTTCAGCAAACTCCACCAATTCTTCGGCAAGGCAAATTGAACACATGACCAAACGCGCACTCATTACCGGTATCACCGGGCAAGACGGCTCTTATCTGGCGGAATTCCTGCTGGAAAAGGGCTACGAGGTTCATGGCATCAAGCGGCGGGCGTCGTCGCTGAACACCCAGCGGATCGACCACATCTATCAGGACCCGCATGCGCCGAACCCCAAGCTGAAGCTGCATTACGGCGATCTGGCCGACAGTTCCAACCTGACGCGCATTCTGGGCGAGGTGCAGCCGGACGAGGTCTATAACCTTGGCGCGCAAAGCCACGTTGCGGTCAGCTTTGAAGCGCCGGAATACACCGCCGATGTGGATGCCATGGGCACTTTGCGGCTTTTGGAGGCGATCCGCTTTCTGGGACTGGATAAGAAGACCCGCTTCTATCAGGCTTCTACCTCTGAGCTTTTTGGTCTGGTGCAGGAGATCCCGCAGACCGAGACCACGCCATTCCATCCGCGCAGCCCCTATGCCGTGGCCAAGATGTATGCCTACTGGATCACGGTGAATTACCGCGAAGCCTACGGCATGTATGCCTGCAATGGTATCCTGTTCAATCACGAAAGCCCGCGCCGGGGTGAAACCTTTGTTACGCGCAAGATCACCCGCGGCCTTTGCAACATCGCGCAAGGGTTGGAGCAGCGCCTGTACATGGGCAACATCGACTCGTTGCGCGACTGGGGCCATGCCAAGGATTATGTCCGCATGCAGTGGATGATGCTGCAGCAGGAAACTGCGGATGATTTCGTGATCGCCACCGGCAAGCAATATTCGGTCCGCGAGTTCATCACCTGGACGGCGGCAGAGCTCGGCCTGACGCTCGAATTTTCCGGCACGGGGGTGGAGGAAATTGCCACTGTCGCCTCCGTCACGGGTGACATGACCCCGGCGATCAAACCGGGCGACGTGGTGATGCGCATCGACCCGCGCTATTTCCGCCCGGCCGAGGTGGAAACCCTGCTGGGCGACCCCAGCAAAGCCAAGTGCAAGCTGGGATGGGAGCCAATGATCACCACGCAACAGATGTGCGCCGAGATGGTCGCCTCCGACCTGCAGACCGCCCGCCGCCACCGGCTGTTGAAGGAGCACGGTTTGGCGGTGCCGGTATCTCTGGAAAATTAGGTGCCAACGGCCAACGCGATGACCGAATAGCAAAGAAAGGCGTGACTATGAACAACCTTCTTCGATGGTTTCTAAGGAGAAACCGGGCCTGGTCTGAAAATCTGTTGAAATGGTTTCCTGGAATTTTCGCTGGCCCCAGCTACGTTGACTACTTGTTGGCCGAAATCAACAGCGGCATTTTATCAACACGACCGGCGGTGGTTCTGGAAGCGGGTGGGGTAGATCGACCCATGTTGGCGCGCTCGCCCAACTACCATTATGTGGGTTTGGACATCGAATTTCGACCTGAGTGCGGCCACGTTTATGATGAGTTTCTGGTGCAATCGATAGAAGACCCCGTGCCCGTCAAGTCCGACATGATCGTCTCAATCACATTGATGGAACATGTGCCAAACAACACCAAATCCGTCGCTGCGATCTTTGCTTCGTTGAACCCATCGGGGCGCACCTATCACTATATCCCGTCAGGCCTGCATCCCTATTCGATCGCTCTTCGACTGATAGGCCCAAAGCTACAGCGCAAGCTGATCCCACTGCTGCGTCCCGGGACGGAAGGTATTACCGGCTATCCGGCCTTTTTCGATAAATGCACACCCGCTGCGATGGAGAGGTTGTTTCGCCAAACTGGCTTCACCAAAATTTCGGTAAAGCCGTTTTACAGGGCCAATGACTATTTTGCCTTCTTCGTTCCCGCCTATGTGCTTGTGAGCCTGTTAGAGAACCTGTGCAATCTGCTTCGACTTCGTTTATTTGCATCGGGTTTCGTGATTAGTGCCCGACATCCCTGATCAGAATAAGATCTCAAATCCTTGAACGGTGAGACAATGACTTCAACATCCTGCATCTTTCTAGCCGGTCATCGTGGCATGGTGGGCGGGGCGATCCTGCGCCGGTTGCAGACGCGGGGCGACCGGGTGGTCACTCGCCGCCATGCGGAACTGGACCTCACCGATCAGGCGGCGGTGCGCGCCTTCATGGCCGCCGAACGTCCTGATACGGTCATTCTCGCCGCCGCGAAAGTGGGGGGCATTCACGCCAACAACACCTATCCGGCTAAATTCATTTATGAAAACCTGATGATGCAGGCGAACGTCATTCATCAGGCCCACGCGGCGGGGGTGCGTCGCCTGCTGTTTCTGGGCTCATCCTGCATCTATCCCAGGGCCGCACCGCAGCCGATGACCGAGGATGCGCTCTTGACCGGTCCGCTGGAGCCCACCAACGAGCCCTATGCCATCGCCAAGATTGCCGGCATCAAGCTGTGTGAAAGCTACAACCGGCAATACGGCACCGATTACCGCTCGGTCATGCCGACCAACCTTTACGGGCCGGGCGACAATTTTCACCCCGAGAATTCCCATGTCCTGCCCGCCCTCATCCGCCGATTTCACGAGGCGGCGCAAGCGGGACACGAGACCGTCACGATCTGGGGCAGCGGTGAGCCGCGGCGCGAGTTTCTGCATGTTGATGACATGGCCGAGGCGTCGCTTTTCGTGCTGGATCTCGACAAGTCGACCTATGAGGCCAACACCAAGCCGATGCTCAGCCATATCAATGTCGGCACCGGCACGGATATCACCATCCTCGATCTGGCAAAATTGGTGGCGGGGGTGACCGGATTTCAGGGCCGGATCACCACGGACCCCACCAAACCCGATGGCACCATGCGCAAGCTGATGGATGTCAGCCGCCTCACCAACATGGGCTGGCGCGCGCGCATCGGGCTGGAGACGGGGGTCGCGGAAACCTATCGCTGGTTCCTTGATCACCAGGACGATTTTCGCGGTAGAGCCCGCAGAGGGAGGTCTTAAAATGGCTCGGGAAATTCACCCCCTTCTGCTCTGCGGTGGCTCCGGCACCCGGCTTTGGCCGCTGTCGCGCAAGAGTTACCCCAAGCAGTTCACCAAACTGACCGGCGAGGAAAGCCTGTTTCAGGCCTCGGCCCGGCGGCTGGCGGGGCCGGGGTTTGCCGCGCCTGCGATCATCACCGGGGCCGATAACCGCTTTGTCGTGACCGAGCAACTGGCCGCAGCGAAAATCGCCGTCGCCGCCACGTTGATCGAACCCGTGGGGCGCAACACCGCGCCCGCGATCCTGGCCGGGGCGCTGGAATTGCACGCCCGCGCCCCCGGTGCGCTGATGCTGGTAGCCCCGTCCGATCACGTCATCCCCGACGCGGCGGCGTTCCGCGACGCCGTGCAGGCGGCGATCCCGGCGGCCGAGGCGGGGCAGGTGGTGACCTTTGGTATCCGCCCCGACCGGGCCGAGACGGGCTATGGCTGGCTGGCGCTGTCGCAGATGCCGGACGCCGATTTTTCTCCCGTGCCGCAACCGCTCAAG
>JAACVA010000205.1:0-276 GCA_009992615.1 Rhodobacterales bacterium | reverse complement strand
CTTGCGGCGTTCACGAATTATCAGCCCGCGATGCTGGCGCTGGTGACACAAGCGATCGCGGATGCCGAGCGTGACCTGCATTTTCTTCGTCTTGCGCCTGATCCGTGGGCGGAGTGCGGCGATATCTCGATCGACTACGCGGTGATGGAAAAAGCCGAAAACCTGACAGTCGTCCCCTTTGGCGGTGCCTGGTCAGACCTCGGCGGCTGGGACGCGGTCTGGCGCGAAAGTGGCCCGGATGCGGCGGGCGTCGTCACCGCCGGCCCGGCCATCGCC
>JAACVA010000204.1:3543-7594 GCA_009992615.1 Rhodobacterales bacterium | reverse complement strand
GAATGTTGTTGTGCCGAAAGCTAGGCTGGCTGGCGCAGAATCAGCAGTCGGTTGTTGGCTGGCATGGCTATGAGGCCGGCAAACTCAAGCCCTGGCGCCGCTGCCTCGCGGCGCACTGCGCCCACCTCACGCAGGCCCCAATCAGGGTGATCGGCACGCAATGCGGCGTCGAAACTTGCATTGCCGGGTGCGGTGGGGTGCCCGCTTTCAAGAAAAGGGCCATAGAAGATCATCAAACCGCCCGGCGCAAGACGCTGCGCCGCACCTGCCAGAATTCCACTGGCAACAACAGACGGCGCGATGTGGATGACATTCATCGCAACAACTGCTGTCAGCGGCCCGAGGGCCTGCACCGCAGGATCCTGCGCCCAATCCGATGCTGCATCCAGCGCGAGGGCCGGGCGATCCGGCGCGCCCAGTTCAGCCGCCCAGGCCCTTGCCGATGAGCGATGCCCGGCGTCCGGGTCGGACGGCCACCAGTCAAGGCAGGGAAACGCCAGTGCAAAACTCGCCCCATGCTGGCCGGTGCCACAACCAATCTCCAGAACGGTGCCGTGACGCCCCCCCAACCAAGGCGCCAGCGCAGCCACAACCGGGGGAAAGTTGCGGGCATAAACCGGGGTCGAAAGCCGACCATCGGGGTGGCCCGCCGCATTGCTCGCAGTGTAACGCGCCGTGTGGCGCGGCGCGCCGGTCACGCCGCCGCGCCCGGCAGTGTCACTTGGCCGGACCAATCAGCATGACCATCTGTCGGCCTTCCATCTTCGGAAAGTTTTCGACCTTGCCCACTTCCTTGGTATCCTCGGCCACCCGCTCCAACAATTCGCGGCCCAGATTCTGGTGCGCCATCTCGCGTCCGCGGAACCGCAGAGTGATCTTCACCTTGTCGCCGTTTTCCAGAAACTTGAAGACATTGCGCATCTTGACTTCATAATCGTTGGTGTCGGTGTTCGGGCGGAACTTGATTTCCTTGATCTCGATGATCTTCTGCTTCTTGCGGGCTTCGGCTTCACGCTTTTGCGTCTCGTATTTGAACTTGCCGAAATCCATGATCTTGACAACGGGGGGCGAGGCGTTTGGCGAAATCTCCACCAGGTCCAGCCCGGCGGCTTCGGCCAGGGCCAGGCCCCGTTCCGGGCTTACGACGCCGATGTTTTCGCCTTCGGCCCCGATCAGGCGGATGTCGCCACCCCGGATTCGGTCGTTGACGCGGGGGCCGGTGTCGCGCACGGGCGGGGCGTTGTGAGGTCTGCGAGCGATGGTAATGATCCTTTGTTCTGTTTTGTATGGGTGAAAATAGCCGTCACAAGGCGCCGGTTCAAGCAGCGTTTGGCAGATGGGCCGGGTTTGACGATTTTCTTCATGAGTCGGCATATCTCACGGAACATATCGCAGGCCAAGCGGGTTGCTGTCACGGCCCTCGACAGTTTGAGGTGTTTCATCCATGCCCTTTCGCCTGACCACCACAGCCGCCCTGGTTGCGGTTGTCCTGACCACCGCAGCCTGTTGGGAAGAGGAAACACCCGTCGCCGAAGAAACCGGCGCAGCCGTGGTGCAGCCCGAAGCGTTGGTCAATGAAGGCGAGGCCGAGGCCCGCCGGCAGGAAGAGATTGCGCGCGCAACCAAGACGCTGGTGCGTGAAGACGCCGTGCACGCCGCCGAGGAGGCTCGCCTCGTCGAGGAAGAGGTGGCCCGTGCAGCCGCCGCTGTTGCCGCATCGGAACAGGAAGCGGCCCGCGCCACCGAAGCCGAGGCCGCCCGTCTGGCGCAAGAGGAAATCGCCCCGGATGCCATGGAAGGAACTGATCCTGAGGCGTTGCAAAAACTGCTTACGGTCGAAAAATTCGATTATGAAAAATGAGCCTAAATGGTCAACAGATCGGATCTGGGCGAAGCACAAAAGACCACGCTTGTTACAATACTCGATGCAACACGGAAAAACCCTAAGAGCTTTTTGATCGTCTTGGAACAGATCCGCACTGCGCTGAACGTCGAGTGAGTGGGCCGCCCAAGGTTTGACGGAAACCTTCACTGCATTTTAAACAATCATATCGCGCCCGTCGCGCCGCGCAGCAACGGGCGTCGTGCGATCCATTTTCGGGTCTTGAAGAGTCGCACGTCTTACCGATAACTAGTCGTACGTCTTGACGATAATTACCGGATGCAGGGTGTTTGAGAAGCGAACGTAAAAGCCAATGGCCGCGACCGCTTTTGGCGAGCCCGTTGTCGGGAGGTGTGAAGTGGAAAATTCATTTGCTTGGTAATTTCAGACGCTTGATCAATAGATTGACGCTCGGGTGGGGGTAATCCGTACGGCCGCAGCGGTGGAACCTGTGGCATCACAACCGTTGCGCGCTGCTGTCTGGATGGGCGGTGCCATCGTTTCATTTTCGGCGATGATAATAGGCGGCCGCAGCCTGTCGGTGGAACTGGATACGTTCGAGATAATGCTGTTTCGTTCGATCATCGGCGTGCTGATGGTACTTGCGGTGGGGGGCGCATTCGGCACTCTGCGGCAGGTGTCGCGCAGCCGCTTGGGTCTGCACCTGACACGCAACCTGTCGCATTTCGCGGGACAGAACCTGTGGTTTTATGCCATCACCGTCTTGCCCCTGGCGCAGGTGATCGCGTTGGAATTTTCGTCGCCCGTCTGGGTGGCCCTGGCCGCGCCGTTTTTCCTGAAAGAGCGGCTGACCGGGGTGCGGATGTTGGCCGCATTGCTGGGGTTTGTCGGTATTCTGATCGTCGCCCGCCCCGAGGTGACGCGCCTCGACCCCGGCATCATCGCCGCCCTTCTTGCCGCTGTCGGCTTTGCCGGATCGGCGGTGTTCACCAAGATGCTGACACGCGATCAGTCGGTGACCTGCATCATGTTCTGGCTGACTGGAATGCAGTTGGTCTTTGGGCTGATCTGTGCGGGGTATGATGGCGACATCACTGTGCCCTCTGAGCCGCTGTGGCCATGGATGGTGCTGGTTGGGCTGGCCGGGCTGCTGGCGCATTTCTGCCTGACGACCGCGTTGTCCCTGGCCCCCGCAACCATCGTGATTCCTTTCGATTTTCTTCGCCTGCCGGTGATCGCCATCCTGGGCATGGTGTTATACGGCGAGGCTCTGGAAATCTGGGTTCTGGTGGGCGCCGTGGTGATTTTCGGCGCGAATTATATCAACATCTGGACCGAGTCGCGCGGCCGCCGCACCGTAAAATATTGACAAAATTATGACGCTGCGGCATTCGCCCCGCTTGACGCAAGGTCAATAATTGACCGGAAATCATCATCGTCAGACAGTTCTTAACACTCGAGTAACCATTTCTTAACACTCGAGCAACCAATAAGAACCAATACTGTCGGGGGAGGAAGACGATGAAACGTGTTTTTGTGGCGGGCATGGCCATTCTTGCGGCGGCCTCGGTCGCCCAGGCGGGCGGGATCGACAGATCGGGCCAGTCAGTGGCGGTGCTCTTTGAGCAGGGCAACTATTTCGAGGCCTCACTTGGCAGCGTTTCACCAATGGTCAGCGGCATGGGGACTGCGCTCAGCCCATCGCCCGGCGGCAATTCCGGCGACATGGCCGCATCGTTTCTTCAGGCAGGCGCGGCGTATAAACACAGCTTTGGCAACGGATTTGATGCCGCACTGATCTTTGATCAGCCGTTCGGCGCCAACGTCGATTACCCGGCCACCCAACCTTATTTCGCCCGTGGCACGACCGCCGAAATCACCACCAACGCACTGACTGCGGTGCTGAAATACAGCTTTCCATCCAACCTGAGTATCTTTGGTGGCCTTCGCTATCAAACGTTCGGCGCACAGGCCGACGTGCCCTTCGTCACGGCCGGCCCCGCGACACCCGGCGTTGTCGCCCCTGGTGCCACCTATACCGCCAACGGCAGCACCGATGACGCCTTGGGCTATCTTGTGGGGGTCGCCTATGAAAAACCGGAAATCGCGCTGCGCGTCGCGCTGACATACAACTCGAAAATCAAACATTCTCTGGCAACTGTCGAAACCTCGGCCTTCGGTGGGCCGGTGACCAGCGACACCCAGATC
>JAACVA010000204.1:2772-3473 GCA_009992615.1 Rhodobacterales bacterium | reverse complement strand
ACGAAAACTGGTCGGTGGCGGCAACGCTGGGATATGAAAAAGGCATCGGCGGCTTTGCGGCGAACCTTGGACCAACCGATGGTTATGCGTCGGTGGGCCTGGGCGCGACCTATACCCGCGACAATGTGAAGGTGACGGCGGGCATCCGCTATGTCGATATCGGCGATACCGAAACCACCCTTGGCGGCGGTGTGGCGGCGTCAAGTTTTCGCTCGAACCATGCTTTGGGGGTCGGGCTCAAGGTCGGTTACACCTTCTGAGCCGGGGTTGAACCGCGCGGCAACCGTCCGGCGCGCCGGGCACCACGCCGATTTCCCATGCCGGATCAGCATCATGGGGAATCAACCCCGCGCCCTCTACCCAAGGCCGCGACCACCCGCTAGAACGGCGGCGCACAACGTGAGGGCGCGCGCGATGATCTATCCCACGGCCAAGGGCTGGCTTGAAGCTGGTGAAAAACGGGTCATGCTGTTTGGCATGTCGGGCTTGGGCAAAACCCACCTGGCCAATATGTTGCGCGCTGCGGGGGGGTGGTTTCACTATTCCATCGATTACCGCATCGGCACCCGGTACATGGGCGAACACATCGCCGACAATTTCAAGCGTGAGGCGATGAAGGTGCCCTTGCTGCGCGAATTGTTGATGAGTGACAGCATCTATGTGGCGTCCAATATCACCTTCGAAAATCTTGCCCCCCTGTC
>JAACVA010000204.1:0-2719 GCA_009992615.1 Rhodobacterales bacterium | reverse complement strand
CGCCGAGACATTTGCGCTGATGGATACGGTGCCGTTCATCGACCGGGCCGGCGACCTGTACGGATACGACAATTTCGTCTGCGACACCGGCGGTTCGATCTGCGAGGTGGTCGCCCCCGACGATCCGCGCGATCCGGTGTTGAACGTGCTGGCCAGCCATCTTTTGCTGGTCTGGATCGAAGGGTCCGACGCCCACACCGCACAATTGGTCCGCCGGTTCGACCGGGCGCCGAAACCGATGTATTACCACCCCGATTTCCTGATCCCGGCCTGGCACGCGTACCTGCGCCAGAACGACGTGCCCGAGGGCGCGGTTGATCCCGACGCCTTCGTGCGCTGGGCCTATGCCCGGGCCATGGCCTATCGCCAGCCACGCTATGCCGCCATGGCCCGCAACTGGGGCGTCAGCGTCACCGCCGACGAGGTGCAGCAGGTGCGCGATGCGAGCGATTTCAACAGCTTGATCGCCCGCGCCATTGATCGCACCGCGCCCCGCGCCTAGGGTTGGGCGTGATACCATTCCGCCCTATCTGATCCGTCCCATACAGGACCGTTGCCATGCCCATCAAACTGCCCTCGACCCTGCCCGCCTTCAGCGTTCTGCGCAACGAAGGCGTCATGGTGATGGATGAAACCGACGCGGCCCGCCAGGACATCCGTCCGCTGCGCATCGCGCTGCTGAACCTGATGCCGAAGAAGATCCAGACGGAAAATCAGTTTGCGCGCCTGATCGGTGCCACGCCCTTGCAGATCGACCTGCACCTGATCCGCATGACCGAGCATCAGACGAAAAACACCGCCGCCGAACATATGGAAACTTTTTATCGCGCCTTTCAGGATGTGAAGGGCGAAAAGTTCGACGGCCTCATCATCACTGGCGCGCCCATCGAACACCTGCCCTTCGAACAGGTCACCTATTGGGATGAACTGGGCGAGGTGATGGATTGGACCCAGAGCAACGTGCATTCCACCTTTGGCGTGTGCTGGGGTGGGATGGCGATGATCAATCATTTTCACGGCGTCAACAAACACATCCTGCCTGCCAAGGCGTTCGGGTGTTTCCGCCAGACGAACATGGCACCCGCCTCGCCCTATCTGAACGGATTCTCCGATGAATGCGTGATCCCGGTGTCGCGCTGGACCGAAATGCGCCAATCGGAAATCGACGCCGCCCCCGGTCTGCGCACCCTTCTGGGCGGCCCCGTCACCGGCCCCTGTCTGGTCGAGGATCCAGAGCACCGGGCGCTGTATATCTTCAACCATTTCGAATACGACAGTGACACGCTGAAACAGGAATACGACCGCGACGTGACGGATGGCACGCCGATCAACATTCCTGACAATTATTACCCGGACAATGACCCGACAAAGAAACCGCTGAATCGCTGGAGAAGCCACGCGCACCTTCTATATGGTAACTGGATCAATCAGATATATCAGACGACATGTTATGACATTTCCAAAATTGGCCGCTAGCCTGCTGTTGGCCACAGTTGTATTGGCCGGCTGCGGCGTGCTTGTCGATGGCCGGGCCGACCGGCGCGAAATGGCGGCCGAGGCCGCCTTTCCCCCCGAGGGTCAATTCATTTCGGTGAATGACCGTCGCGTGCATTATGTTGTCGAAGGGCACGGACCAAACCTGATCCTGATCCACGGGGCCAGCGGCAACACCCGCGATTTCACCTATAACTTCGTCGATCGGGTGAAGGACCGCTATCGCGTCTGGGTGTTCGACCGGCCCGGCCTTGGCTACACGGACCGGATTTCGCCCGCCTTTGAAGGGGCCGCCAACACCGCAGCAGAAAGCCCGCAGCAACAGGCGGCCTTCCTGAAACAGGCCGCCGACACCCTGGGCATCACCCGGCCCATCGTTCTGGGCCATTCCTATGGTGGTTCGGTGGCGCTGGCCTGGGGGCTGGATCACGATCCTGCGGCACTTGTCATCGTGTCGGCGGCATCCAACCCCTGGCCCGGCGGGCTGGGCCCGCTGTACGGGTTTGCGGCGTCGTCTTTCGGCGGCGTTGCGATGGTGCCGCTGATCACCGCCTTTGCCTCTGACGCTCAGGTAAATGCCACGATCGGCGCGATCTTTGCACCGCAACCCGCCCCCGACGGCTATGCCGATCACGTCGGCGCCGCCCTGACCCTGCGCCGTGACACATTTCGCGCGAATGCCCGGCAGGTGAATTCCTTGCGTCCGCATGTCGTTGCGATGACACAGCGCTATGGCAGCCTGACGATGCCGGTGGAAATTCTGCATGGCACCGCCGACGACATCGTGCCGCTCGCCATCCATTCCGAACCCCTGTCACGGCAGATCCCCGGGGCGGCCTTCACCCAGCTGGAGGGAATCGGCCATATGCCCCACCACGTCGTGCCCGATGCCATTGTCGCCGCCATCGACAGGGCCGCCCGGCGTGCCGGATTGCGCTGAGCCGCGCGCGCCCCTAGGGTCGCATGATGGCATCAGGAGGTTCCCATGACATTGCCCTTTGAAGGCGCCATCAGCGCCATTTTCGAAACCGAGGTGCCCGAAGACGTCCGCGCCGCAATCAAGAATGGCACGAAGAAAGACATCCTTGACGATGCCTATCCCTATGCAGATGCGATGCCGGGCGATGAGTATGACGCCGCCATGGATGCGCTGCAACTGAACCTGGTTCGGCTGCACTATGACGTAAAGGAAACCGGCAAACGGCTGTGCGTCGTGTTCGAAGGC
>JAACVA010000203.1 GCA_009992615.1 Rhodobacterales bacterium | reverse complement strand
GAGGATGTGATCGTAGGCACCCGTCACGGCGTCATCGGTCAGAAGGGCCGTGAACTCGTCGAAGGCCGCGATCTCGGTCGTGCAGGCGCCCGAAAGCTGTTCCTCGATCCCCTTCAACGCCTTCTCCGGCAGCACCCCGCGCATCGGCCCGACGATGCGTTCGCGGTACTCGGCTGCAGCGCCTTCGGGATCGATCTCCAACGCGTCCAGCCCTGGGACTGAGGTAATCGGGGTCACATGGTTGCCGATCTCGACATCGAACACCTGGCCCACGTTCGAGGCCGGGTCCGTCGAGACGAGCAGAACCCGTCTGCCCGCATCGGCGAGGCCTACGGCTGTGGCGCAGGCGAGCGAGGTCTTGCCCACGCCACCCTTGCCGGTGAGGAAGACGAACTTCGGCAGATCGTTGAACATGGCAATTCCTTTCGCCGCCCGTTGCGGGCGGTCGGCTGTTTCTTCAGTCTTGTCGCAATCGGCGCGCAGCGCCCTGCGCTGGATCAGTGCGGCGACTGCCTCAGCAGCAGCTGCCCGCCTTTTCCGTCGCGGGCGCGGATTTCGCTCCACCACCACAGCACCCGGTCGCCGCAGCGGGTGCTTCCTTGGCCGGGCCACAGCAGGACGACGCCTTTGCCCCTTCCGGGATCAGCTTTTCGGCCAACCCGTGGATGTTCCTGGTCGAGGCTTCCTTGACCATGCGCCCCACGGCGATGGCCTCGCGCATCTGCGCGTCGGTCAGCCCGACCTCTGCCGCCTTCTTCGTGTGGAACTTCCGGCACGGCTCGCAGCTCGCGCCGATGGCAGCCCCCAGGGCGATCAACTCGCGCACCTGCTCCGTGATCTCGAGCTTGGGTGCGGTGACGCCTGTCCACGCGGCCAGTTCCGCACGGGATGGATAGCGCGCCTTCGCCTTGAGCGCGCCGCCCACCATGAAGACCGGCAGATCGTCGCCTTCGCTGTCCTGCATGATCTGGCGGATGGTATCATTCGCGGCAAACTCGGCAGGCTCCCGGCTCAGGCCAAAGCGCTGAACGGTCACGCCCTGCGCCTTGAGCCAGTCCAGATCGGCGGCCAGATCGACGAGTTTCTGGTCGACATCGGTGCCGCAGATGCCGGTCGAGCAGCACATCGCGGGGTCGTAGACGGTGAGAGTGGTCATTGGTCGGTCTCCTTGGGAATGCACCCTTGCGGGGTGAAACAACAGGGCTCCTCGCCTTGCGGCGGTCGTGCGGCGATAGCTTCGATCAGCGCCCGTATCGGCGCGAGCGCGGACGGATCGAGCGAGTAGCAGACACGGGGATAGTCGATGGCGCCCTGCACGATCCCCGCATCCTTGAGGATCCGCAGGTGTTCGGAGACCGTCGATTGTGCCAGCCCGACCTGCTCCACGATATCCCCGCCGATGCAGCCGGGCTTCGAGAGCAGAAAGGCGATGATCCTGACCCGAGCAGGATGCGCCATCGCCTTGGCGATCACGGCGATCTGGTCAGCCTCGATCGCAGGTGTCAGCGCCACGGTGTTTCGGTCCAGCATGTTGGAGGCTTCCTGTATCGTCGATATCCGATACATATGGATCGGCGAATAACGATACAAGAGTGAATCGTCAATCGCCGATCCATTTTGCGATAGGAGCGAAGTCGTGGAGTCTCGTAGACGATGACGCCACGGGTCGTCAGACCATCAAAGTCCGCGGGCCGACTGAAGGCGGCCGGCATCTCCAGCCTCAATTAAATCAATTACTTAGGGCGGATAAGGTTGTCTTTCACGCCCATCCCCTCCGCCACATTCAGATACTGAATCCGTCCAGGGGCCCCGATTCGGCCTTTTTTCTTTTTGTTTCAAAGGGCGTTGGCAGGGCCATCCGCCCTTCGGAGACTGGGCGCTTGACGCCGAATGGGTCTCCGAATGACCGACGCGATGCGGCGCACGTATCGCTACACGCACTTTTGGAAAACGATCTCGAAAGGTGCGGAAGGGAGTTGGAGCACGTCGCGCAAAAGTGGGTGCTGGTTTTGCGGGTCTGGGACGTGCGGTATCAAAAGGGCGGAGCGCGTCGCGTGAGTGCGAATGAACGCGGCACGCTCTAGGTGAGATCTCGCAGGCTGGCGCGGACCGCGACGCGGGCGATCTTGTCAAGGTCCTGAGCCCGGGCCCCGGAGCGCGCGCGCAGCATGATGCCGCGCGCGACGGCCGCCAGCATGCCCGCAAGCGCGCGCTTGTCCGTGACCGCACCCGAGGCCAACGCGTGTTCGAAGCGCTGTGCAATCCGGTCTTCAAGCGCGGTGAACCGGCGGTCGAGTTCCAGCCGGAACGTGTCGTTCGCACCCGCGACTTCTGCCAGCACACACGAAATCAGGCAGCCCGGCGTCTGACTGTCGCCTGTGGCGAGCGCGACCACCTCCACGAAGAAAGCCGAGAGATCGGCCTCAAGCGTCCCGCGGGGCCCGAGCGCATCGGCGAGCGGGCCGATCCGCGTGTCGACGTAATGGGCGATAGCCGCGAGGAACAGACCCTCTTTGCCGCCGAAATCCTGGTACAGGCTGGCTCGCGGCATGCCCGTTGCCCGGCAGAGGCGATCGATCGACGCCGCGTCATAGCCCTCGGCCCAAAAGGCGCGCATCGCCCCTTCAAGCGCCTGCTCTGGCTTTACGCCCCTTGGCCTCCCGCGAGGCCGAGAAGCGTCGCTGCGGGCTTCCATGATCTCACCCATATTTGAACCAACCATTCCAAAAATAGCTGGCGGCTGCCTCTCGTGCAATATACAGAACAAACGTTCTGTATTTATCGGAGACTCAAATGACCCGTTCCCCCCTGCTCGACATGACCCCGACCACACTCGACACTGCCGAGGGTGAGGCTGAAAAGCTGTTGTCCGGTGCGAAGGCGAACCTCGGATTCGTGCCGAACATGTATACCTACATGGCGAACCTGCCGGGCGTTCTTGGGGGCTACCTCAGCACCTACAAGGATTTCCGTGAAACCGCCGGCTTCACCCCGGCGGAACAGGAAACCGTGTTCCTGACCATCAGCCGCGTTAACGGCTGCACCTACTGCACCGCAGCGCATTCGATGATCGCCGACAAGAAGTCCGGCGTGCCTGCGGACAGTCTTGCCGCCTTGCGCGGCGGGGGCGATCTTCCAGACCCCAAGCTCGATGCTGTGGCGAAGTTCACCGAGGCGATGGTGATCTCGCGCGGGAACCCCGGCAAGAACGCAGTCGATGCCTTCCTGGCCGCGGGATATGGTGAAACGCAGGTGCTGGGCGTCGTGCTGGCCATCGCCTGCAAGACCTTCTCCAACTACGTCAATCACCTTGCCGGAACGCCGGTCGACGAGGTGTTCGCACCCTACAAGGTCGCCTGATCCCGCAAGCACCCCGCCCGGTTTCAGAACGGCGGGGTGCGTCGCTTTCCAATATGAAAAAGAACCGCGTCGGTCGAGATCGGCCCCGCGCCATGGATGGCGACCGGCAGCAAAACGAGCGTCCAGAGACCAACCTGATCTGGCCCCGGATCGAAGGGGCTCGCGTCGAACAGGCTTCCGGTCGCCATCAATCGGCCCGTCGCCAGCGATGCAATCCAGATATGCACGATCAACAGCGCCGCTGAAATCCGCCCCGAGGCTCAGCGGCCAGACACCGGCGGGCGGACCCACCGACAGGGGCAGGCCCGCGATCTTGATCAGCCCGCCGAACACGAACCACGGCGGCAGGGCGGCTGCAAAGCCGAAACGCGTCAACGTGACCGTCAGCGCGGGCGCAAGGAGGCGCGGTGCCAGCCGCACCAGGTGTCAGTTGCCCAGCATCCAGCGACCATCGGGATGAAAGGCGTGGAATGCGAAGGCGAACGGGATGTCATGCGCAACATCCCGGCCCTGCGCATCCCGGACGCGGACATTGCCCACCTCGCGCCCCTCTCCGATGTCGCCCGTATCAAGCGCGGAGGCCTGCCCCTCGGCCCAGCTCAGCGTCAGGCCCGCCTCGGTGATCGTGCCTTCGGCGCGCAGGCGCGTCAGCGGCCAGGCCCGATCGCCCACGCGCACCACGCGCTCCAACGGCGGGATGCCGTGTGGCGGGTTCTCGCCTGAATAGAGGAAAGGCCGCGTGGTGTCGTAGTTGCGGTACGGGTTCGTGCCATAGGCGCGGCGCCAGTTCGGCTCATCCAGGACAAGCCCGTCGGGGTGGCTTTCGCGGAACGCGGCCCAGCT
>JAACVA010000196.1 GCA_009992615.1 Rhodobacterales bacterium | reverse complement strand
ATATCAGGAGGCGCATACTGTCAGTTCGCTGAAAGGCGCGCCTCCGGGTTATGTCGGATACGGCGAAGGTGGCGTTCTGACCGAGGCGGTGCGCCGCAAACCCTATTCTGTTGTGCTGCTGGACGAGGTGGAAAAGGCCCACCCCGATGTGCACGAGGTGTTCTTCCAGGTGTTCGACAAGGGCGTTATGGAGGATGGCGAAGGCCGGGTGATCGACTTCAAGAACACGCTGATCCTGCTGACCTCCAACGCGGGCAGCGACATGATAATGGATATGTGCAGCGACCCCGATCTGATGCCCGAACCCGAAGGCATTGCCAAAGCCTTGCGCGATCCGCTGCTGAAAATCTTCCCGGCGGCGTTGCTGGGGCGTCTGGTGACGATCCCGTATTATCCGCTGTCGCCCGACATGATCGGCAAGATTACCCGTCTGCAACTGGACCGCATCAAGAAGCGGGTGCAGGCGGCCCATGGTGTGCCGTTCAGTTATTCCGACGAGGTGGTGAACCTGATCGTCACCCGCTGTCAGGAAATCGAAAGCGGTGGCCGGATGATCGACGCCATCGTCACCAACACCATGCTGCCCGACATTTCGGCGGAATTCCTGAAACGGATGATGCAGGGGCTGACCGTGGAAAAGGTGGAAATCATTGTCGAGAACGGCAATTTCGCCTATCGTTTTGAGTGATCGGGGTGCGGGCGGGGCAGGTTTGCCCCGCCGTCGCGCGGCCCGTCAGACATGTCAGGATACGCCATGTGCGCAGCGCTGAATCCGGTGAACTTTCCCTTCCGCTTGGAATGCAAATCGAATGATCCACTGTACCTGATCGGCACAGAGATCGTTGAAGGGATGAGTTTTCTCACCGAAACCACGCTGGAGTTTGTCTGCGCCAACCGCGAGATCGACCTGAACAAGCTGTTGGGCCAACCGTTCAAGGTGATCGACGAACGCCATGATGGCCCGGCCCCGCGGGTGTTTCCGGGCACCTGTGTGTCGGTCGAGTTTCTGGACCTGCACGGCGGCAGGGCGCGGTATCGTGCGGTTTTGCGCCCCTGGCTGTGGTTTCTGGGCCGCACCCGCGACAACCGGGTGTTTCAGGAAATGTCAGTGCCCGACATTCTGAAAGAGGTGCTGGGCGTGTATGGTTTCTGGAACAACGTCGACAGCGCCCTGACAGGCGATCACCCGGCGCGGCCCTATACCGTGCAATACCGCGAAACCGACCTGGATTTCATCTGCCGCCTGATGGAGGAGGAGGGAATCTATTTCCATTTCCTGGTGAAAGACGGCCTGGAACGCATGGTGTTGTCCGACAATCCCGGCGCCCACAAAACCGTCGTCTGGGGCAGTCCTCTGGCGTTCCGCACCCTTGACGCCAAGGGGCATTCCATGGGCGCGCATGTGTTTTCCTGGCAATCGGCCCTTGGGGCGACGACTGGCGCCGTAACGCTGTTCGACTATAATTTTGAAAAGCCGACAGCCAAGACGCAGGGGGCCAGCAGCATTGCCAAAGGCGATCATCCGGGGAACGACCACGAATTTTATGATTACCCCGGCCGCTTTTCGGAACCGGGCGTCGGCAACAGCCGCGCCCGTGTGCGGATGGAGGCCGAGGCCGTGCGCCACCACACCGTGGACGGCGCCGCCAATGTGCCCAACCTGGGGGTTGGCGAAATCTTTGCGCTGATGGATCACCCGCGCGAAAGTGAAAACCGCGACTGGCTGGTCACCCGTGCCACCCACACCCTGCGCGCGCGTACGAATGACATGCCGCCGTCCTTGGCGCAGCTTTACGAACAGACGGGTCTGGGCGGCGCGCCGCCGGGCGATGATCCGTATCGCATCACATTTCAGGCGATACCAGACGATCTGCAATATCGCGCGCCACTGGTCACACCCTGGCCGGAAATCGCCGGGGTGCACACCGCCGTTGTTACCGGCAAGAAGGGCGAAGAGATCGACACGGACAAATACGGCCGCATCAAGGTGCAGTTCCACTGGGACCGGCAGGGCAAGAAGGACGAGAAATCGTCCTGCTGGGTGCGCTGCATGATGCCGTGGACCGGCAAGGGCTGGGGCATGATGGCGGTGCCGCGCATCGGGCAAGAGGTTGTCGTGCAGTTCGAGGAAGGCAACCCTGACCGGCCGCTGGTGATCGGCATGTTGTACAATGCCGACTGTATGCCGCCCTGGGCGCTGGACGCGAACAAGACGCAAAGCGGCGTGAAGACCCGGTCAACCAAGGAGGGCACCGACAAAACCTTCAACGAACTGATGTTCGAGGACAAGAAGGAAAAAGAGCTGGTCCGCTTTCAGGCCGAGCGGGATTATGAACAGATCGTCAAGAACAACGCGAAGATCACCGTCGGCACCGAACACAAGGACAAGGGCGACATGACTCTGACCGTGCATCGTAACCTGACCGAAACCCTGGAAACCGGCGATCACGCCTTCACCGTCAAGGCCGGCAAGCAGACGATCAAGGTGAAGAAGAACAAGGACGAAACGATCGAAGGTAAATCCACCCTGACTGTGACCGGCGATGTCGCCGAGACGGTGAAATCGGGCAATCGGACCGAGGACATCAAGATGGGTAACGTCACCCGGACCCTGGACATGGGCAATGAGGCGACGACGCTGAAGCTGGGCAATTACGCGCTGAACTGTGACCTCGGCAAGGTCACCGTCGAGGCAATGCAGTCGATCGAACTGATCGTCGGTCAAAGCTCGATCAAGATCGACCAGATGGGCGTGACGATCAAGGGCGCGATGTTCTTCAAGGCCGAGGGCGCAATGACCGCCGATTTGAAGAGCGGTCTGGCAACGACCGTCGCCAGCGACCTCAAGACCGAGGTGAAGGGCACAATGACCAATGTAAAGGGGGATGCCATGGTGATGATCAAGGGTGGCATCACCATGATAAACTAGGAACATCAAGCCATGACACGCTTTGCTGACTTGAAAAAGATCTCGCGCGAACCGGCGCGACGGCTGCTGGCGCTGGCCAATGCCAGGCTGGGCACACCGCTGGACGCGCCGGCCAGCGCCCCCGTGGGCGAGGTTCTGGCCGAGTTGGCCGAAAAGGGCGCCCATGCCGATATGCTGCGCCTGCTGGCTGCGGCTTTGCCCGCCCGTGAATGTGTCTGGTGGGGATGTCTCGCGGCCAGTGATATGATCCCCGAAGGGGGCCGCGTGCCACCCCCGCTTGCCGCCGCGCGGGCCTGGGTGTTCAAGCCGACGGATGAAAACCGTGCCACCGCCCGACGTGCGCTTGAGGTCTCCGACCCCGATGACGACACCAGCCTGTGCGCCAATGCCGTCGTGATGTGCGACGGCAAGCTGGGCACCGGCGATATGGCCAAACTCGAGGCGCCGGCCGGGGCGCTGGGCACCTTTATTTTTGCGATGAACGTCATTTCTCTGGGCAGCGTCGACGCAGACAAGATGATTCCCCACGCCGAGCGGCTGATCGACCGGGCTCTGGACATCGCGCGGGGCGGGTCGGGGCGCCTGGACAGCGCCACCGCAGCCGAAGGAATAACACCATGAAGCCCGCCTCGCGCATTGGCGACATGCATGTCTGCCCGATGATCACGCCGGGGGTGCCGCCGATCCCGCATGTCGGCGGGCCGATTTCGGGGCCCTGTGCGCCCACGGTTCTGATCGGCAATATGCCGGCGGCGCGGGTTTCTGACATGTGTGTCTGTGTCGGGCCGCCAGATGTGATCGCCTTGGGCAGCATGACGGTGCTGACAATGGGGATGCCACAGGCGCGGATGGGTGATATGACGGCGCATGGCGGTTCTATTGTATTGGGAATGCCTACGGTTTTGGTCGGCGGATAGGATTTCATGGGCGTCACGCTGTATTTTCAGACGACGGGTACGGTGCCGGGCAACGGTGCCCCGGTGGTTATGGTCGGGCGGTCGCTGACCATCGGGCGGGGGCCGGAAAACGATGTCTGCCTGCCCGATCCCGGCAAGGTGATCTCGAAAACCCACTGCTCGATCGAGGAAAACGCCGGCGATGTCGTGCTGATCGACCTGTCGACCAACGGCACATTTCTGAACTATGGCAAGGTGCCGCTGGGCCGCACCCCGACGCCGCTGAACGATGGCGATATCCTGACCCTAGGGTCATATGAACTGTTGGTGGAAATCCAGCGCCCGCGCGATGCCGATGCGGGCCTTCTGCCGCCGCTTGATATTGCGGGTCCGGCCCGTTTGCCCGAAGAAGCAGATTTCGACGCATTG
>JAACVA010000195.1 GCA_009992615.1 Rhodobacterales bacterium | reverse complement strand
CGTCGATCCGCCCCGCCACCCCGGTCGAGGCATAGGCGCGCTCGGCCGTCTGAGTGGTGGCCGTGGCCCGCGCACCGGCACCCAACGCAAGCGAAAACCGCAAATGATCGCCCCCCGTCACCCCACCGGCGGTGTTCAGGAACACCACCTCGGGCGGCGCCCCGTGCATTCGGGGCAACATCGCCTTGGCCGAACCGCTTTGGTGCAGGTCGCGCAACCCACCGCCATCGATCGCCACATGGGCGCGGCCATGGGTGCGCTGCATTTGCGGAACTGGGGGGGCGGTGTCGAACATGCGGGCTCCTCTCGCGGCAGGCTAGTCAGCGCACGCGCCCGGCTTCAACCCCTGGCATGATCACGCCGGGCGCATTGGCATGAGAGCCGCGCAATTTTCCGCCGCTGCGCCACTTTTTTACGCAGAAAATGGCTGCGTCTCTGGGTCGATCCGGCGATTTGGTCACTGGAAACACCCGCACACTGCGGCTATGCCATGTGTCATGGACAGCCTCACGATACCCCGCCCCGACGATTGGCACCTGCATCTGCGCGATGGCGCCATGCTGCGCGCGGTTCTGCCGGAAACCGCCCGCCATTTCGCCCGGGCTCTGGTGATGCCCAATCTGGTGCCGCCGGTGGTCACGGCCGCGCAGGCCGCAGATTATCGTGACAGGATACTGGCCGCGAAGCCGCTGAATTCAAAATTCCGGCCGTTGATGACGCTATACCTGACCGAAGAAACCCAGGTGCGCGACCTGCGCGCCGCCGCTGAAATCGGGCTGGTCACTGCGGTGAAACTGTATCCGGCGGGGGCCACCACCAATTCGGCCAGCGGCGTGTCGGATTTCGCCAAGGTGCGCCGCGTGCTTGAAAACATGGCCCAGATCGGCCTGCCGCTGTGCGTGCATGGCGAGGTGACGGACCCCACAATCGACATCTTCGACCGCGAGGCGGTGTTCATCGACCGTGTGCTCGACCCGATCCGCCGAGACGTGCCCGGCCTGCGGGTGGTGATGGAACATATCACCACCCGCGACGCCGCCGATTACGTCCGCGCCGGCGGTCCCGACCTGGCGGCGACGATCACCACCCATCACCTGGTGATCAACCGCAACCATATCCTGGCCGGCGGCATCCGGCCGCATTACTACTGTCTGCCTGTGGCCAAGCGCGAAGAGCATCGCCTCGCCCTGGTGGCCGCAGCGACCGGGGGCGAGGCGTGTTTCTTTCTCGGCACCGATTCTGCGCCGCATCTGGACGCGGCAAAACTGATGCCCTGCGGCTGCGCCGGATGTTTCACCGCCACCAACACCCTGTCGATCCTGGCCGAGGTGTTCGAGCGCGAAGCCGCTCTGGAGCGGCTGGAAGGGTTCGTATCGCGCCACGGCCCAGCGTTTTACCGGCTGCCGGTGAACACAGACACGGTGACGCTGATCAAGGGCGAGCCGGTGGCGTATCCGGCCCTGATTGCCACGGACGACGGGCCGGTCACGGTTTTTGATCCGATGATGCCCCTGCACTGGCGTGTCGCGGGTTGAGGGGGCGGATGCCTCCGGCGGGAGTATTTTTCCAAAGAAGAATCGAGGGACAGGAATGATTCCGAGCGGATATCCGGCACGGGAAGAAATGGCACGATTGACGGCATCAATGCTGTTGGAGATCGGGGCAGTGCATTTCAACGCTGAAACGCCCTTCGTGTTTGCCAGCGGGCTGCCCGCGCCGACCTATATCGACTGCCGCAAGCTGATCTCGTTTCCGCGGATCCGCAGCACGCTGATGGATTTCCTGACGGTGACGGTGCTGCGCGAGGCCGGGTTCGAGGCGTTCGACAATGTGGCCGGGGGCGAAACCGCGGGCATCCCCTTTGCCGCACTCATCGCCGAACGGATGGCCCTGCCGATGACCTATGTGCGCAAGAAGCCGAAGGGATATGGGCGCAATGCCCGGATCGAAGGTGTGATGAGCGAAGGGCAGCGGGTGCTGTTGGTCGAGGATCTGACCACCGATGGCGGCAGCAAGCTGTCCTTCGTCGATGCAATCCGTGAGACGGGGGCGAACTGCGGCCACACGGCGGTGATCTTTTATTATGGGATATTTCCCGGCACGGTGGAAAAGCTGGCGGCGCATGGGGTGACATTGCACCATCTGTGCACCTGGTGGGATGTTCTGGCCGAGGCGCGGGCGCGCGGCGCATTCGACGACGCGACGCTGAGCGAGGTCGAGTCGTTTTTGCGGGCTCCCGACGCCTGGCGCGCCGCCCGCGCAGGGGGCTGAGCGCGGCTGTCGGCAGGAAACCGCACCGCGTGCCGCGTGCGGCCGTTGCCATATGTTGACAGGCTGTCACAGAGTGCCGCAAGATAAGGTGGCGGCGGATTGCCCACAGCCTGTCCACAGAAACATACAATTTGCGCTCGCCGTCAGCCCGGCGTTATGACGGGCGACACATTGGGCAAGACCACCGGGGGCAGGCATGAACGAGATCGCAACGATCCGCACCAACACCATGACAACGGATGAGGCCGGGCCGGACCTGCTGCCCCACAACATCGAGGCCGAACAGCAACTGCTTGGCGCGATCCTGACCAACAACGATGTTTTCGACCGGGTTGCCAGCATCATTAACGACGCGCATTTTTATGATCCCGTGCACGCGCGGATCTATGAGATCTGTGCCGCGCGCATCGCCAAGAACGCCCTGGCCAGCCCGGTGACATTGAAAGCCTTCATGGAAGACGATGCCGGCTTGAAAGAGCTGGGCGGGCCATCTTACCTGATGCGGCTGGCGGGCGCGGCGATTTCCAGCTTTGCCGCCCGCGACTATGCGCAGATGATCTATGATCTTGCGATCCGGCGCGAGCTTATCAGCCTGGGCCGCGACATCAGCGCCAAGGCCGCCAAGGTGGATGTGGCCAGCGAGCCGAAGGAGCAGATCGTCGAGGCCGAACAACGGCTGTACAAGCTGGGCGAGGCGGGGCAGGCGACGCAGGGATTTCAAAGTTTTCTCAAGGCGGTGACCGACGCGGTGAACATCGCCAATGCCGCCTATCAGCGCGAGGGCGGGCTGTCGGGGGTTTCGACCGGGCTGATCGACCTGGACAAGAAGCTGGGCGGGTTGCACAAATCCGACCTGCTGATCCTCGCCGGGCGCCCGTCGATGGGCAAGACATCGCTGGCCACCAACATCGCCTTCAACGTCGCCAAGGCGTACAAGCGCGGCCGTCTGCCTGATGGCAGCGAGGGCGCGGTGGATGGTGGCGTCGTGGGGTTCTATTCCCTGGAGATGAGCGCCGAGCAACTCGCCGCGCGTATCCTGTCCGAGGCCAGCGAGGTGCCCAGCGAACAGATCCGCCGGGGCGACATGAACGAGACCGAGTTCCGCCGCTTTGTCGAGGCGGCAAAATCGCTTGAGGCCTGCCCGCTGTTCATCGACGACACACCTGCCCTGCCGATCGCGCAACTGGCGGCGCGGGCGCGGCGGCTGAAGCGCACCCATGGGCTGGACGTGTTGGTGGTGGATTACCTGCAACTGGTGCGCGGCACCGGGCGCAGCGAAAACCGGGTGAACGAAATTTCCGAGATCACCATGGGCCTGAAGGCCATCGCCAAGGAACTGGATATTCCGGTGATCGCCCTGTCGCAGCTTTCGCGCCAGGTCGAAAGCCGCGAGGACAAACGCCCACAACTGTCCGACCTGCGCGAATCCGGCAGCATCGAGCAGGACGCCGACGTGGTGATGTTCGTGTTCCGCGAGGAATATTACAAAGAACGCGAAAAACCCGGCGATCACGAACTGGAAAAAGTCGCCGCCTGGCAGGAAGAGATGGAGCGCCTGCACGGCCGTGCTGAGTTGATCATCGGCAAACAGCGGCACGGCCCCATCGGCACGGTCGATCTGTCCTTCGAGGGGCGGTTCACCCGGTTCGGCAATCTGGTGCAGCCCTGGCAACAGCGCGGCGATGATGGGTTCTGACCGGCGCGGTTGACAATCCGCCGCGCCGCTGTGTCGCATCGCACCCCTTGCCCCGACGGTGTTTTCCATGTGATCCTTGACGCGGGTTTGGGTATCGCGCGCGCGCGGCGCGCGCGACGCTGGGTATGGCAGAGGTGCCGCGCGGCTTGGGTGCTTGGCCCGCGCTGGCGGATCAGGGGGCAGGTGTGGCACGAGATTTGTCCGATCCGACCGACCCCGATCCGCATGTCGACTATGCCACGCGACTGCACCGGCTGTA
>JAACVA010000194.1 GCA_009992615.1 Rhodobacterales bacterium | reverse complement strand
TTGATCGAATCGTTGCCCTGCACCATCCCCGCCGGTTCGAACTTGGTGAAGGTAAAGGCATCGACGAATTCCTCGAGCGGCACGCCATATTGCAGCCCGACCGACACCGCGATGGCAAAGTTGTTCATCATCGCGCGGAAACCGGCACCTTCCTTGTGCATGTCGATGAAGATTTCGCCCAGCGACCCGTCGGCATATTCGCCGGTCCGCAGATAGACCTTGTGCCCGCCGACGATGGCCTTTTGCGTATAGCCCTTGCGCCGTTGCGGCATCTTTTCGCGCTCGCGGTTGCGGATTTCGCGGATGATGATCTTTTCCACGATCTTTTCCGCCAGCACCGCCGCCTTTTCCTGCTGCGACCCGGTGGCCAGCACCTCGGCCGCCTCTTCGTCGTCGTCGATCAGGGCAGAGGCCAGCGGTTGCGACAGTTTCGACCCGTCGCGGTAAAGCGCATTGGCCTTGACGCCGAGGCTCCAGGACAGCTCATAGGCCTTCTGGCAATCCTCGATCGTCGCGTCATTGGGCATGTTGATCGTCTTGCTGATCGCGCCCGAGATGAAGGACTGCGCCGCCGCCATCATGGTGATGTGGCTCTGCACCGACAGGAACCGCTTGCCGGTCTTGCCGCAGGGGTTGGCGCAGTCGAACACATGGTAGTGCTCACGCGACAGGTGCGGCGCCCCTTCGAGGGTCATGGTGCCGCAGACATGGTCATTGGCCGCGTCGATCTGCGCCTTGGTGAAACCGAGGTGGCGCAGCAGGTCAAAGGTCGGATCGTTCAGCCGTTCGGCCGGAATGCCGAGCGTGCGCGTGCAGAACTCCTCGCCGAGCGTCCATTGGTTGAACACAAAGCGGATGTCGAATGCACTGGGCAGCGCCGCCTCGATCTTGGCGATCTCGGCCGCGCCAAAGCCGTGGCCGATCAGCGCGGTGTGGTTGATGCCCGGCGCATTGCCGATGGTGCCATGGCCCACGGCATGGGAGACGATCTCTTCGATCTGGCCGGTGGGATAGCCCAGTTTGACCAGAGCGGCGGGCACGGACTGGTTGATGATCTTGAAATAGCCGCCCCCGGCGAGCTTCTTGAACTTTACCAGCGCGAAATCGGGCTCGATCCCGGTGGTGTCGCAATCCATCACCAGCCCGATGGTGCCGGTGGGGGCGATCACGCTGGTCTGCGCGTTGCGAAAGCCATGCGCCTCGCCCAGCCGCAGCGCCTCGTCCCAGGCCTGCATCGCCAGCGCGGGGAGGCGGCTGTCAGGGCAGTTGCCATGGTCGAGCGGCACCGGCGCGATGTTGAGCGCTTCGTAGCCCGTGGTCTTGCCATGCGCGGCGCTGCGGTGGTTGCGGATCACGCGCAGCATGTGGTCGCGGTTGCGCGCATAGCCGGCAAAGGCGCCAAGCTCACCGGCGATTTCGGCGCTGGTGGCATAGGCGACCCCGGTCATGATCGCGGTCAGCGCACCGCACATCGCGCGGCCCTCGTCGCTGTCGTATCCCAGCCCCATGTTCATCAACAGCCCGCCGATATTGGCATAGCCCAGTCCCAGCGTGCGGAAATCATAGGAGAGTTGCGCGATTTCCCTGGACGGGAACTGCGCCATCATCACCGAGATTTCCAGCGTCAGCGTCCACAGGCGCGTGGCGTGGATGTAATCCTCGACCTGGAAAACGCCGTCCTTGTAGAAGGTCAGCAGGTTCATCGAGGCGAGGTTGCAGGCCGTGTCGTCGAGGAACATGTATTCCGAGCACGGGTTCGACCCGCGGATCGCGCCGTCTTCGGGGCAGGTATGCCAGGCGTTGACGGTGTCGTGATACTGGATGCCCGGATCGGCACAGGCCCAGGCGGCGTGACCGACCTGATCCCACAGGTCGCGCGCCCTGATCGTCTTGGCGACCGACCCGTCCTTGCGGTTGGTGAGCTGCCAGTCGCCATCCGTCTCGACCGCGCGCAGGAAAGCGTCGGTCACGCGGATGGAGTTGTTGGAGTTCTGGCCCGAGACGCTCGAATAGGCCTCGCTATCCCAGTCGGTGTCATAGGTCGGAAACTCGATGCTGGTGTGGCCCTGACGGGCATAGTCGAGCACGCGCTTGGTGTAGGTATCGGGGATGGCGACCTTTTTCGCCTCGCGGATGGCGGCGGCGAGGGCGGTGTTGACCTTGGGGTCATAGGCGTCCTGCGCGCGGCCGTCCCAGGCCTTGATCGCGGCGAACAGCGCGTTGAGCTTCTGGCTGTGCATCTTTGAGCCGGCGACGATGCTCGCGACCTTCTGCTCTTCGATCACCTTCCAGTTGATGAAATCCTCGATATCGGGGTGGTCGGCATCGACGATGACCATCTTGGCCGCGCGCCGCGTGGTGCCGCCCGACTTGATCGCGCCGGCGGCGCGGTCGCCGATCTTGAGGAACCCCATGAGGCCCGAGGACCGCCCGCCGCCCGACAGCTTTTCCCCCTCGCCGCGCAGCGACGAGAAATTGGTGCCGGTGCCAGAGCCGTATTTGAACAGCCGCGCCTCGCGCACCCACAGGTCCATGATGCCGCCGTCATTGACCAGATCGTCGGCGACGGACTGGATGAAACAGGCATGCGGCTGCGGATGCTCGTAGGACGAGGTCGATTTGGTCAGCACGCCCGACTGGTAATCGACATAGTAATGCCCCTGCGCCGGGCCGTCGATGCCATAGGCCCAGTGCAGCCCGGTGTTGAACCATTGCGGGCTGTTCGGCGCGGCGCGCTGCGTGGCGAGCATGTGGCGCATTTCGTCGAAATAGGCGCGCGCATCGGCCTCGGTGGTGAAATAGCCGCCCTTCCAGCCCCAGTAGGTCCAGGCGCCGGCCAGACGGTCGAACACCTGCTTGGCGCTGGTCTCGCCGCCCATCTCGGCGCCGGTGTCGGGCACGCCGCGCCACAGGAATTCGGGCACGCCCTTTTCCTTCACACGCTTGATCTTTGACGGCACGCCGGCCTTGCGGAAGTATTTCTGGGCGATCACGTCGGACGCGACCTGGCTCCAGCCGCCGGGCACTTCGCACTGGTCGAGCTTGAACACCACGGTGCCGTCGGGGTTGCGGATTTCCGAGGTCGTCAGGCGGAAATCGAGCCCCGCATAGGCATCCTGTCCGGCCGTGGTGAAATTGCGTTCGATCTTCATGATAACCTTGCCCCTCTTGGTGCCGACTTTTCGCCGGCTTGTGTCATGCTGCGGGGTGCTGCACCCCATGTTCCCACGCCAGACAGACATACGGCCACCTGCCGCGCGGAATGCCCCTGCGGCTCTGGCACAGCGCAGATCCCTGCGCGTCGCCTGTCGGGTTGATGTCCGTCCCCTTGCCCTGCCGCCACTATATCTTGTGGCTTACTGACCGGCTCGCACAAACTGGCGCATCTAGAGGTAGGGGGTCAACGCCAATTTTGCGCAATATGCAGGATTTTTCTGTTGACGATGTCGCCTTGCCATTTGCCTGACAGGCTGGCCCGATTCATCCCCCGACTTGTCCACAAAAGATGAACGCGGCAGGGTCCGGTGCGGCCGGACGGCCGAAATCCGCGCCGCGTGGCGGGGTTAAGCCTGCGAGTTCACCTGTCACGTGAACGGGTCCGCCGCTGGCGACGCCGCCACCGCCAGACCGCTGGCCGCCGCGATCCCGGCTTTCCCCCGCCCCGCCGCTGTGCCACCCTTGCCACAGCCAAGAGGAGCGTCCCGATGCGTTACACCGCCCTGCCCCTCGTGGCGCTCTTGTGGGCCTGTGCGCCAGCCGCGCACCAGCCGCTTGCGCCGCTCACCGGCACACCGGGCAAGGAACAGGCCTTTTTCGCGCAATATCCGGCCCGTCTGCTCGATGCGGCGGCGGCGGCCTGCAACAATCCGGGGCAGACCATGACCCGCCCGCGGCCCGATGAAGTGCTGTGCGAGACACTGCCCACGCCGGATGCTGCAGCGGCGCTGATTCTGTCCTATGACGGCATGATCGAGAACCTGCCGCGCTTTGTGACCGGCTTTGCAGCGGCGCCGACCGATGGCGGATTTCTGGTGACCGCGCAGAACTATATCCGCGTGCCGCGCCGGGCGCTGCCAGAGGTCGAGATCCGGCTGCAGGACGCCATCTTGCGCGACACGATGCAGGGCCTGCTGCGGGCGGCGGGCGGCACGCTCATCGCGGCGCAGGATATGTGAGGGATGTGGTCGGGGCGATAGGATTCGAACCTACGACCCTCTGTTCCCAAAACAGATGCGCTACCAGACTGCGCTACGCCCCGATCCGGGGTTCTCATATGCGCCGGCGGCGGCTT
>JAACVA010000193.1:420-4529 GCA_009992615.1 Rhodobacterales bacterium | reverse complement strand
GGAATTACTAATTTCAAGTCAACAAGATCACCGGATTGCTTGGGACATGCGGGATTAACCCTTCATCGTCGTCAACGCCCAACACAAAATCCTGCGGCGTGCAAGAATGGCAGTTTCGAGGAGGCGGCCCGTCATGTTTGCTCGGCTGCAGTGGGCCGATCAGTCACCGAGCATCCAGCGGCCCTCGGGATGGAACGCGTGAAACGCGAATGCGAATGGGATGTCATGCGCCACATCCCGGCCCTGCGCATCGCGGACACGGACATTACCCACCTCGCGCCCTTGTCCGATGTTTCCAGTATCGAGCGCCGAGGCCTGCCCCTCGGCCCAGCTCAGCGTCAGATCCACCTCGGTGATCGTCCGTTCGCGAGACAGGCGAGTCAGCGGCCAGGCCCGGTCACCGACCCGAACCACCCGTTCCAGCGGTGGAATGCCGTGCGGCGGGTCCTCTCCAGAATAGAGGAAGGGCCGCGTCGTGTCGTAATTGCGATATGGGTTGGTCCCATAGGAACGGCGCCAGTTCGGTTCATCGAGAACCAGCCCGTCCGGATACGCGTCGCGGAACGCCGACCAGCTTTCCATCCAGGCTGGAAGCTGAGTCAAACCTCGTCCCGTCATCTCGCCCGCGATACCCTCTCCCAGCGCCTGCTGCCACCAGCTTTCTGTCTGATGGTCGTACATGATCATGTCCGAATGACGTAGCAGGCCGGAGACGCCGAAGGTCAGCGTGCGTCCGCCCAACTGCCCGTCGAACACCATGCCGGTGTTGCAAAGCGGGCAGAAGGTGACGGTGATTGGGCGACCGTCAACCACGTCGTTCACAATCTCATGCCACATCAAGTAGCGGATCGGATAGGCCCGCGCGGGGCCTTTGTCCGGCACATAAGTCATGACCGGCTCGCGGTCGTTCAGACGCGTCTCGCCGGAAGCGCGGATGAAGCTGGGGTCAAGGATCGCGGGGATCCCGTCGCGAGGTGGCCCGCCCGAGATGACCTCGCCCAGATCAATGCTGAGGTGCGAGAAATCGGTGTTGGGCCAAGTGGCGTCGAAAGGCGTGGTCTGTGCTGTGGCGGGTGTTGCAGCCAGCAGGGACATCGCTGCAAGCGCCTGCAGAAAGATCCGCCACGATTCGAAGGGGCGTTTGGGCAGGATGTGTGTTCGGGTCATGGCGCGGGGTCCGGGCTGGGGCATGTATCATCAATAGACCAACCGGAGATCACACCGCTTACACAATTGCGTCAGCCTGCCGCACCGAACCGCATCGGCGGGGCTGTATCAAAAGGTCACGGGAATAGGCCGCCCTTGGTCTCCACAGCAGGCCATCCTTGAGCAAGGCGATATTGTCAGACATCTGGCGCGCGACGGCGAAATCAGCCCCCGCACCAACCCTAGGATCGATGCCAGCGAAGTCGGGCCTTCCACCAGAACACCCCGCCCATCCGACAGCGCGATATCCACGCGCTGCGCCGAGACAGCAGGGTCAGGATCACCCTCCACAGGCGCGAACCGGGGATCCTTCTGCCACTTGAAAATCAGGTTCGCGTTCATCGAAAAACGGCGGGCAACCTGTGCAACCGAACCGCCCAGAATCAACGTCTGCGCGCAAATCGTACGCTTCTCGTTATCCGACCTGTGCAACGTCACGGATGGGGATTTCCGCTTTCGGTGAAATCCTGCCGAAAAGATCGTAGGGTCACGGCTGTTTAAGTCGAAGAAGGCGTGCCGGTGGGCGCGCCTTCCACAGTGTCTGGGACCAGCAATCAGGTGCCGATGATGCCGCCGTCGTCCTTGGTGATGACCACCGTGGCCGAACGCGGCACAGTGCCATCATAGTCAGGAAAGGCAGAGCCGTAGTCACCAGCGCCAAACTGATCGGCAGAAGCATGCGCGCCGGGGTGCTGGAAGTTCACGAACATGGTCTTGCCGTCCGGCGTGGAAACAACACCGGTTGTTTCCTGACCCCAAGGGCCGGTCAGGAATCGCTTGATCTCGCCCGTGGCGGGATCTGCGGCCAGCATCATGTTCATGCCGAATTCCTTAAGCGGGCCTTCGTAGTCGGGGCCTGTATCGCCCATGTCGGTTTGGATCCACAGGCGCGAGTCATAATCACACCACAGACCGTCCGGGCAGGCAAAGGTGCTGTCGTCGCTTAATGCACCGCCGGTGGCCACGGCCGAGTTCTTTGCGTTGCCTGCGATCACGAAAAGATCCCAGTCAAAGCTTGCCTTGGTGTGGTCGCCATTGTCGTAGTTCCAGCGTACGATCTGGCCAAAGTTGTTTTCTGCGCGCGGGTTGACCGCATCCACCTGCGCCTGGGTGCGGCGCGAGTTGTTGGTAAGCGCGAAATAGGCGGTGCCGGTGTTCGGATCAATGGTGCCCCATTCGGGACGGTCCATCTTGGTCGCGCCGGCCAGATCTGCGGCAAGGCGGGTGTTGACCAGAATATCGGCCAGATCAGCAAAACCGTTGGCGGGCGTCAGCCCGTTGCGGCCCGGTGCCAGTGCCAGCCATTCGCCGCTACCGTCATCGTTGAACTTCGCCACATAAAGTGTGCCGCTGTCGAGGATAGAGCCGTCGGTTTTCCCTTCGGTGTAAACCTCATCAGAGACGAATTTGTAGATGTATTCAAAGCGCGAATCGTCGCCCGAATAACAAACGACCGGCGCGCCTTCCACGGAAGGGGCAAACACCACGCCTTCATGGGCAAAACGTCCCAGCGCGGTTCGCTTGATCGGGGTTGCGTCGGCGTTGTAGGGGTCGATCTCCACCATGTAGCCATAGGTGTTCGGCTCGTTGCGGTAATCTTGGGTGGCGTCGGCACCCTTGGTGCTGGCGTCGAAACGCAGATATTCGTCAGCGCCCGATTTTGCGAGATGCCAGCCGTAGCGGCCGCCCTGAGGGTTGGTTGATACGCCATAGCGCGAATGTTCGCGCGGCAGATCAGGCTTCTGGTCGATCTGGGTGGTGTTGGCAAAATAACCGGCCCAGTTTTCCTCAGCCGTCAGGTAGGTTTTCCAGGGCGTGACGCCATGGGAACAGTTGTTCAGCGTGCCACGGGTCATGGTGCCATCGGGGCTGAACTTGGTACGGACGTGGGCGGAACCACGCACTGGGCCGCCGATTTCGATGGGGGTATTGCCGGTCACCTTGCGGTTGCGCGGGTCAGCGACAATGGCCCAGCGGCCATCGGCCTGCTTTGTCGTGCGATAGATCGTGACGCCGTGGGCGGCGATTTCCATGCGTACGTCGTCGTCGTCACGCATGCCGTCGGCATCGTAGACAACAGAGCGCTTGTCGTGGGCGACGCCCTTATAGCCTGCCTTTTCTGCGTGCAGAAAGCGCGGTTCGATATATTCGTGGTTGACGGCGATGATGCCATCCTCGGACGATCCGTCGATCGGGAAGAAGTGAATGCCGTCGTGGCACTGGCCGATCTGGTGTTCCTGTTCAGCACCGGTGTTGGCACCGGGGCGGTAAGCGGGCATGTCACCAGAAATCGGCTCGCCGGTCGCGCCAAGAACCTGAAAGCTATAGCCTTCCGGGACGACGACAGTGTCATCAAAGCTGATAGGAACGGCAGTAAAGCCGATCAGGCTGGAGGTTGACTGCGCCAGCGCAGCCTTGCCCGTCAACGCGTTGCCGATGAAGCCGGTGGCGATGGAGGCCAGACCACCGATCAGGAAACCGCGACGGGCGACGCGTGTTTCCATCACTTCATAGAAGTTGGGGTTGTCGGATGTGTTGCACTGCGGCTCGTCGCCGTGCTCATAGCCCATCGTCTCGGTGTAATCGGGGTAGTCCCGCTCAAAATCTTTCATCATTGGCTCCATGTGCTGCTTGCAAGGAACGATTCCAAGAACCGCTTGTGAGAAATTTAGGCGGCGCATGTAACACAGCTGCGACACAATCAAAGGAATGGGTCGCTTCGGTCGACCTAGAGTAGCAGGTCGGGAACGGGGTAATCGCGTTTCGCCTAACAGGCCGCTGGAATAGTCCCGTCTCGACAGCGATTTAAGACCATGATTCATCCCCGTCAGGGTAACGGCGGGGGCGAAGATTGCGCGGGATGGACATGACGAGCGGGTCGCTGTTTAGCTATGTCGATCTGG
>JAACVA010000193.1:221-294 GCA_009992615.1 Rhodobacterales bacterium | reverse complement strand
TACACAGATTTCGGCCGTCCGTCGATCCCGCCGGAACGGCTGATCCGGGCGAGCCTGCTGCAAATCCTGTTCT
>JAACVA010000193.1:0-147 GCA_009992615.1 Rhodobacterales bacterium | reverse complement strand
TTCGGCCACCTGTGACGCGTTGCATGTCGCCCAGAAATCGCGATATTCAGCAATCGGAGACTGTGCAGAATTTTGTGCCCTGGCGTGGTAACCCCCTGATGAGGAGACCCACGCATGAGCATTGACAAAGACCTTTTGGACCGGCTG
>JAACVA010000192.1:3974-4326 GCA_009992615.1 Rhodobacterales bacterium | reverse complement strand
GTCGCCTTCGCCATCACTACGCGCGGCAAGGCGTTCAACGTGTCGGCAGCCTGCACTGACCCCGTGTTCAAGGGCGAGGCAGAGCGGTCAGTCCTGAAGGCTGAGTTCGCATCTCAGCTTGTCGACGGAGAGTTCGTCAGCATGACGGGACTGGAATATCCGCTGGAGTTCAAGCTGAAGAATTAGGCATCCCTGCACGCGGGCGATGGGAAAGCCTCGAGGCTGCGCCAATCACGCATTCGAGCATGGCAGCAAGCCCAGCAGCCGATACGGGCAACCGGGCTGGCCCTTTCGTGACGATTTCATTTTTGAGCTGATTCTTTCCAGCGACCAGGATGGCGGTACCAACCCT
>JAACVA010000192.1:864-3729 GCA_009992615.1 Rhodobacterales bacterium | reverse complement strand
GTGCGCTCGTAAAGGCACACACACAGTTCGGTGGAAGTCCGAACCGGGGTAAGCCAAGACCCCGTAGTTGAAGGCAACTGCGTCGTCGTGAGGCGAGGTGGAGAGCAGCCGGAGACGAACTGGCGGTCCGCAGGATGACGAACTCGATTCGGCGGGGAGTGACGGCGAGCTGGCTGGGAGAAGGCGAAGCCTGAAAATCATCGAACACGTTGAGATGGCGCAAGAAACGATGTTCGGGTCACCCTTGTGGTTGGAGGCGGAACGTTGGGAAGTGGGTGTGAGATAAGCGAGGAGACCTTGGCCTCAGGTGAGGGGTCAAGGAGTCAGAGTCTCCGTAGTACCGAAGTAGGGCAAGGCTTGAGCTATGGCTGGTTCCGTGGAAAGCACGGGGCACAGAATCCCGGGGTGGAGTCCCTGCCTAAGGTATCAGCAGCACTGCGAGAGGGGCGGAACAACACAAGCCGCGCCAAGGGAAGGGAGGCAGGAAGGTGGAAGCGTGAGGAAGAGAATGAGCGAGACCGAGAGGGAAGTGGTGTCAGTGTCTGAAGAGGCTAGACCAGCCACGTCTGCTGCTGCCTGCGATTGGGCATGGGTGGACCGCACGATCTGGACGGAACGCATGTTGGCGGCGCTGGATAACGGCGTCAGAGGAAGCAAATGGTTTAGTTTGATCGACAAGGTGTATCGACCGCAGACGCTGGCGGCGGCCTGGGCGCAAGTCCGGTCCAACCGTGGAGCGGCGGGGATAGACGGCCAGAGCGTTGACCGTTTTGCGGTCAGCGCTGAACGCTATTTAGGCGAGTTGGCGGAGGATTTACGAACCGATCGGTACCGGGCATCACCGGTGCGCCGCGTGGAGATTGCCAAGATGGACGGCAAGAAGCGGCCACTGGGCATACCGACCGTCAAGGACCGGATCGTCCAGACGGCGGTGAAGCGGGTGATCGAACCGATCTTCGAGAAGACCTTTCTACCGACGAGCTATGGCTTCAGGCCGGGTCGCGGCTGCAAGGAAGCGCTGCGCGAAGTAGATAGGCTACTGAAGCTTGGCTACACCCATGTGGTGGATGCCGATCTGAAGAGCTACTTCGACAGCATCCCGCGTGACCGACTGGAAACACGGATACGAGAACAGATCAGCGATGGTCGCTTGTTGGCCTTATTGGCGGACTGGTTGCGGCAGGACATCATTCAGGAGACGGCACGCTGGACGCCAACGGGGGGCACCCCACAAGGGGCGGTGATCAGCCCCTTGCTGGCGAACCTGTACCTGCATTCCCTGGATGAACGGATGGCGCAGCAAGGTTACGCGATGGTGCGCTACGCCGACGACTTTGTCGTGCTGTGCCGGAGTGCAGAAGACGCACAACGGGCACTGGCCGAGATCGCGGCGTGGGTGCAAGCCAACGGCCTGCAACTGCACCCGGACAAGACCCACGTTGGGGATTGCCGGGAACGCGGGCAGGGGTTTGAGTTTCTCGGCTACCGGTTTGAAGCGGGCAAACGCTGGGTGCGCAAGAAGAGCCTCAACGTACTGAAGGACAAGATTCGGTCACGCACGCCGCGCACCCGCGGGGACAGCCTGCAACGGGTCGTGGCCGACCTTAACCCGATGCTGCGCGGCTGGTATGCCTACTTTCGTCACGCCTATCGAACGACCTTTCCGGCGCTGGATGGCTTTATCCGACGGCGCCTGCGGGCGATCTTGCGCAAGCAGGAGAAACGACCCGGCAACGGGCGTTGTCGAGCCGATCAACGCCGCTGGCCAAATGCTTACTTCGCGGCTGCTGGGCTTTTCACCATGACCGAAGCCCAGTCCCTGGCGAGCCGATCCCGATGAGGAAACCACTAACTGGAGAGCCGTATGCGGGAGAACTGCACGTACGGTTCGGAGGGAGGGGAGGCGTAAGCCTTCCCTACCCCTATCAAACCCACATCCATCGAGTCGTCCACCAAAACCCTCTCCGCCAGACCGCACAAAGCCGACTTGCGTCGGCTTTGTGGTATCTGGCGGAGAGGGTGGGATTCGAACCCACGGTACGTTGAAAACGTACACCGGATTTCGAATCCGGCTCATTCGGCCACTCTGACACCTCTCCAGATTTTGTCTCGCCGATGACCGCTGGCGAGGGCGGGGCATGATAAGGGTTTGCGCTACCTGGAACAACCACAACCGGATGGCGTGTTAGCCCAATGCCGTAATGTCCCCCCTGCACCCGTTAGAAATTTTCCCCTTTGGCTGAGGACACGCGCTGGGTTCGAGCACAGCGGCGGCAAGCCGCCGCACTCCGAAGTAGCAGCGCTCGAATTTGGTCGGCTTCGTCATTACCTGGCTTGGCGGTGGCCGAGGTGCCACCGGTGAGCCCAGGGACGCAATGACAATCGTGTCATTTGCTGCCAGCGTTGGCTGGGATAGTGATCGACTCGACATTCCTGTCTATAATCGGTCCGCGAGTTGCGCCGTAGGCGTCGGTGACTCGCGCCCTTTGGCGCCAATTAGATAGAGGACACACCATGCAGGCTTTGACTACCGGCTGTTCCGGGGACGGCTTCCCCACACTGCCACTTGGCCGCTGGCTGCTGATCGGTAGCCTGGCCGTGCTCGTCGCCTGTGGCAACAAGGACGCCGCAAAACCGGCGGCGTCGACTACGACCGCTCCGGCAGCCGGCGCATCGGCGGAAGTGGTGCCGACTACGGCCAATGTGGCACCGGCCACGGTTCCGCAACTGTTGGCCAGTGCCAAGCAAGCCTATGGTGAAGACCGTTTGGTGGCCCCCGATGGCGATAACGCGGTCGAATACTATCTGGCGGTAAAAGCCAAAGAAGAAAACAATATCCAGGCGGCGCAGGCTTTGGTCGATCTG
>JAACVA010000192.1:0-661 GCA_009992615.1 Rhodobacterales bacterium | reverse complement strand
TTCCTGAAAATCCACGGAAATCAAGATTCGGACGGTTGACCCATTGCACGGGGAAACGGAAAGGCAATTCAAGAATATCGCCGGTGGCCGTATCGACCCGCTCGAGATGCTCCATCAAGGTCGGGCCATCATACCAGTTCAACGAGGCTGAACGCTCGAATATGTTATCACCGTAGCGGGCAGAAATCGGTATCGCTGTGATCGATTTGAAGCCGAGGCCCTCGGCGATTTTCATGTAATCAGAGACGATCTGATGAAAGCTAGAACGGGAGTGTTCGACGAGATCCATCTTGTTGACCGCGACGACGGCGTGGCGAATACCCATCATATTGGCGATATAGGTGTGCCGTCGTGTCTGGGTCAGAATCCCCTTGCGCGCATCCACAAGGATAATGGCAAGATCGGCTGTTGACGCCCCTGTCGCCATATTGCGGGTGTATTGTTCATGACCCGGCGTGTCGGCAACGATGAATTTGCGTTTCTCGGTATTAAAGAAACGATAGGCGACATCAATCGTGATGCCCTGTTCGCGCTCAGCCTCCAGACCATCCAGCAACAAGGCGAAATCAATCTCGTCACCAGCTGTGCCGTGCTTTTTCGAATCGTGTTCCAGGATCCGGATCTGGTCCTCGAAGAGCAATTTGGAATCATAGAGAAGCCG
>JAACVA010000191.1 GCA_009992615.1 Rhodobacterales bacterium | reverse complement strand
CGCCGTGCGGGTCGAGATCGACGACAAATGGGCCGCCGACACGAAGGCCGCATCAAGGGGAATGCCAGGATGCCTGGCCCCCTCTCGGCAGAATTTCCAGACTTCAGGTTGCTCAATCTGCGCCTGCCCTGATACACAAAGTTCATGACACTCCCCCGCAGAGCGATACAAATCAATATGTCCCCAAAAAAATCTCATCCGTCAATTACGCATTAAACACAATCAGCGTCCTTCGTACCGCGCAGGGCGCTTTTCCAGAAAGGCCAGCACACCTTCCTTGAAATCGAAACTTTGGCCACATTCTCCCTGCAATTGCGCCTCTATCGCCAGTTGTTCGTCCAGTGTATGATTATACGTTTCGCGAATGGATTTCTTGACGTTACGATAGGCCAATGTTGGACCATTGGCCAATTTCAACGCACGGGTCTGCCAATGCGCCTCGAATTCATTGTCGGGCACCGCCTCCCAGATCATGCCCCAGTCTGCCGCCTGGCGTGCCGTGATCGGCTCGGCAAACAAGGCGGCGCCCATTGCCTTGGCCGCCCCCATCTGGCGTGGCAACCAATAGGTGCCGCCCGCATCGGGAATCAGCCCGATCCGGGTAAATGCCTGCAGGAAGACAGCGGATTCTGTGGCGATAACCACATCGCAAGCCAAAGCCAGATTGGCCCCCGCCCCGGCCGCGGGGCCGTTTACAGCTGCGACCGTCGGGATTGGACAGTCGAATATGGCCTTCAACATCGGTACATATTCGTCGCGCAGCGTGCGTTCCAAATCCATATGCGCCGCATTCGCCCCGTCGCCCAGATCCTGCCCGGAACAAAATGCCCGCCCTTCCCCGGTAAGCACCAGAACGCGCGCATTTTTTTCAGCCGCCTTCACCGCATGAAGAATCTCGGCCCGCATCTGGGTGTTCAAGGCATTCATCACCTCGGCCCGGCGTAGGGTCAGGATCGCAATGTTGTCGCGCAGGGAAAGTCGAATGGTCTGGTATTGCATTCAGGCGGCCTTTTTTCTGACAGTCGCCACACGATGGCTGAATCGAACGCGATGGAAAAGCGATACGCGGGGTTACGAGCGGATAATCTTGTCGAGTTCGGCCTGCTCGGTTGCGCTCAGCTTTTCTGGTTCGCGCCCATTGCGACGGCCCCGCAGATACAGCGCCGCGCCCGCCCCCGCAACGATCAGCATGGCGGGCCCGGCCAGCCACAAAATCAGCGTCGACCCCGATGCCGGTGGGTTCAGCAGAACGAATTCGCCATAACGGTCGACCACAAAGTCCAGCACCTCGGCATCTGTATCGCCATCCACCAGGCGTTCGCGGACCAAAAGGCGCAGATCGCGCGCCAGATCAGCATCCGAGGCATCTATATGTTCATTGCGGCAGACGAGGCAACGCAGGCCCTTGGACAGATCCCGCGCCCGCTGTTCCAACACCGGATCGTCCAGCACTTCATCAGGCTCGACCGCCCAGAGCGGGGCGGCCCACAGCAGCAGGATCAGCGCAAGCCGCTTCATTCGGCAGGCACGGCCGGGCTGCGCTGACGTTGTGTGGCGCCGGCCGCCACGCGATGGCGCCGGTCGGAAAGGCTGAGACCCCCTCCAAACGCCATGATGATACAACCCGCCCAGATCCAGTTGGCGAACGGTTTGACAAAGGTGCGTATAGTCCAACCTTGATTGTCTTGCGGATCACCGATGACGACATAAAGGTCGCGCCACACGCCATTTTCGATGGCGGCTTCTGTGGTTGGCATCCGCGCCACCGGGTAGACACGTTTTTCTGGCTGCAAAACGGTGCTGAAGCCGCCTTTTTCCAATGAAATCGTTGCCATGGTCGTGAAATAGTTCGGCCCACGGCCTTGCGTCACATCATCAAGTGTCACGGTATAACCAGAAACCTTGAACGACTCACCCACCTGGGCCACGCGAATGTCTTCGGTCGTCCAGGCGGTCATGGCGCAAATGCCAAAGATTGTCACTGCAAAGCCAGTGTGGGCCACGGATTTGCCCCAGTCGGCGCGCGGCAATCGCGCCATACGGCCCAGCTTGTCAGCAACAGTCCCACGGCCACTGCGCAGCCACAGGTCTGCCAAAACACCAAACACAATCCACACCGCCAGCACCAATCCTATGGGTGCGAGAAACGAACGACCGGTCTGCATCGTCCAGACCAGCGCGCCCGAGGCGACGCTGAGTAGCAGTGCCCCCCACAAGGGCCGCGCCGTCTTGGCCGCCTTGGCCCTCTTCCACGGCATCAAGGCCCCGAACGGCAGAATTGCCGCAAGCGCCACCATGAACGGGCTGAACGCCGCGTCAAAGAATGGTGCGCCGACCGAGAGCTTGCGATCGAACAGGAGTTCCGCCACCAGGGGCCACATCGTGCCGACAAAGACCACGAAACAGGCGACGGTCAGCAGGATGTTGTTGGCGACCAGAGCTGATTCCCGGCTGACTGTCGAAAAAACGCCTTTCGCTTCCATTGCACCGGCCCGCGCGGCAAATAGTGTCAGCGCGCCACCCATGAAAAAGGCAAGGATCAACAGGATGTAAACGCCCCGCTCTGGGTCATTTGCGAAGGCGTGAACCGAGGTCAACACGCCCGAGCGGACAATGAATGTGCCGATGAGAGAGAACCCAAAAGCGAGGATTGCCAACAGGATCGTCCAGGCCTTCAGTGCCTCACGCTTTTCGACAACGATGGCCGAATGCAGCAAGGCGGCAGAAATCAGCCAAGGCATGAAACTGGCGTTTTCGACCGGATCCCAAAACCAGAAACCGCCCCAGCCAAGCTCGTAATAGGCCCACCACGAGCCCAGGGCGATTCCGATGGTCAGAAAAACCCAAGCCGCCAGCGTCCAGGGCCGCACCCAACGGCCCCAGGCCGCATCGACGCGCCCCTCCAGCAGTGCAGCGATGGCAAAGCTGAAGGTCATCGAAAGGCCGACATAGCCCAAGTAGAGAAATGGCGGGTGAAACGCGAGACCGGGATCCTGCAAAAGCGGGTTAAGATCCTGCCCATTGAACGGAGGCACCTCAAGACGCAGGAACGGGTTTGAGGTGAACACCAGAAACGACAGAAACGCCACCCCGATCGATCCCTGCACCGCCAGGACACGCGCGCGAAGGCTTGTCGGCAAATTGCCACCGAACCACGCAGCGCAGGCCCCGAATATCGCCAGAATCAGGCACCACAACAACAAGGAGCCCTCGTGGTTGCCCCACACCCCTGAGACCTTATAAAGCATTGGTTTCAGAGTGTGTGAATTCAGCACAACCAGACGCACTGAAAAGTCTGAAGTAACAAAGGCATAGGTCAGCGCGCCGAAGGAAAACGCGATGAGCAATGCCTGGGTTTTCGCGGCGGGCTCTGCGAGGGCCATCCATCCGGACCAGCCTTTGTGGGCCCCAATCATGGGAACCACAGTTTGCACGATCGCCACCATCAAGGCGAGGATCAGGGTGAAATGTCCAAGCTCTACTATCATGCAAAGAGTAATAGCGCGCCAAATCCGCCGCGCCAATAGCTATGCACAGGAATGTGTTGGCCAAGGGGCAGACGGTTTGACGCAGCATCTGTCCGCCCGAACGACCCCGCCCCATCGGCCGAAGCATAACTGCCCCTCTGGTGCTCCGCTTCTGACAGATCTTACCTGTTTCCGCAGATTTGAACGAGTGAATCACGTGTGAACCGCTCCGGGTTTACCGGAGGGTAAAACTCTCGGACAATTGCCCGTTATGGAACAGAATCGAAATAAGACCTCAAAGCCGTATTCACCCGAGTTCCGCGAACGCTCGGTGCTGCTTGTGATGGAACACCGCGGTGAGTATCGTGGCGAGGCCGCGGCGCTGACGGTGATTGCGGGTAAATTGGGCTGTTCGCCAGACAGTATTCGCCTCTGGGTCCGGCCGGCGCAGCGTGACGGTGGCGCGCGCAGGCGTTTGGTTGCTGTACGGACGGCGCGCACCATCGGGCCGGTGATGGCCACCCCGGCCAACTGGAAAATGATGGTGCGCGTGCGGCGGATGACAACTACCCGGACGGAGGGGGCCAACCTACCATGAATTGATTGCCGGAACTGGCCGTCAAGACAGTGTGTCGTGTTCTTTCCCGTCCGGGTATCGACAAGAGACGTCGTGGCAAGGTGCGATGGCCCGAGCGCGTCACCAGCAGGCCGCCGTCCGAGCCGAGCTGCGGACTCCGGCATTCCAGCCGCACCCGGCGGTCGAAATCCACCCGCTCACCCCGCTGGGAAATCGCACCTTCTGGGTAACCCAT
>JAACVA010000190.1 GCA_009992615.1 Rhodobacterales bacterium | reverse complement strand
CACCGATCCCGGCGCAGGCGGCGGCCTGACCGGCACGGCAACGCTGAACGACGGTACCATCGTTGATTTCACCGAGATCGAGAACATCCTGGGCGGTGGTGATCCCACGGTGCCAGGCGGGTTGAACGGTATCGTCGAGGGCACACCAGGCGACGATCTGATCGACATCGACTATACCGGCGACCCCGAGGGCGACCGGATCGACAACAACGACAGCCTGTTCCCCGAAGTCGGCACCAACGACGACAGCGTGCGCGCCGGTGCCGGAAATGATACCGTGCTGGCGGGCGAAGGCAATGATACCGTCGATGGCGGCGCCGGCGACGACTCGCTGGACGGCGGGATTGGTGACGATTCTCTGATCGGCGGCGACGGGTCGGACACGGCCATTGGCGGCGAAGGCAACGATTATATCGACGTATCGGGCAACGACCCGGCGCTGGACAATCCGCCCTTCGTTATCCCCGGCGTGATCGAACCTGATGCCTTCCCGAACGACGACCGTGATTTTGTCGAAGGCGGCGCGGGCAATGACACGATCATCACCGGCGACGACCGCGATACGATCTATGGCGGCGACGGCGATGACAGCATCCGCCCGGGCATCGACGATGACCTTGTCTATGGCGGCGGCGGCAACGATTTTATCGACGACATTCAGGGCGCCGATTCAATCTACGGCGGTGATGGCAATGACACGATCCTTGCCGGAACCGATACGTTTTCCGACTATGTGGGTGATGATCCGAAAAATGCCCCCGGTGAATCTGACCCCAATCAGGAAGACGGGCGCGATTTCGTCGATGGCGGCGCGGGCGACGACCTGATCTATACCGGCGATGATCGCGACACGATCTATGGCGGCACCGGTAACGACACAATCAACGCCGGAATCGACGATGATTATGTCGAGGGTGGCGAAGGCGATGACAGCATCATCGGCAGCCACGGGTCGGACACGATTTTGGGTGGCGCGGGCAACGACATCATCTATGGCGGTTTCGGCCCCGAACCGATCCCCGGGTTCGCCGGCGAAGTTCCCGACGCATCCGACCCGGTTCCCGAAAACGACCGCGACTTCATCGAAGGCGGCGCGGGCAACGACACGATCTATGGCGAAGATGACAACGACACTCTGATCGGTGGTGCCGGCAACGATTATCTGGACGGCGGGGTTGACAACGACAGCCTCGTGGGCGGTTCGGGCAATGACACTCTGATCGGCGGGCAGGGCGACGACACGCTGGAAGGAGGCGCCGACGACGACCTGCTGCAAGGTGGCGACGGCAACGATCTGCTGGATGGCGGTCGGGGCAACGACACACTGGATGGTGGCGCCGGCAACAACACCCTGCTGGGCGGCGAAGGCGACGACAGCATCACCGGCGGTGACGGCGATGATGAAATCGTCGGCGGCTTCGGCAATGATACGATTGTGGCCGGTGCGGGCAACGATACCATCGAAGCCGGGGCAGGCGATGATGTGATCGACGCCGGTGACGGCGACGACGTGGTGCAAGGCGGCGATGGCGCAGACACCATCACCGGCGGCGCGGGCAAAGACACCCTGTTTGGGGGCGATGATGCCGATGTGTTCAATGGCCTGAACGGCGGCGACGTGATCGAGGGCGGCGCGGGTTTCGGCCCCACCGGCGTAGATTTCGACACGATGAACCTGACCGGGTCCATCACCGCCACGGCCGGGGCGGTGCGGTTTGAATTGCAGGACACCGTGACCGACAGTGACGGGAACGGCATCGACGGTTCGGTGGTGTATTTCAACGCCGCAGACGAAAAAGTGAGCAAGATTGACTTCAAGAACATTGAAAAGATCGTGCCTTGCTTCACCCCCGGCAGCTTGATCGCCACCGCCAAGGGCGAACGTCGGGTGGAAGAGCTGAAGGTCGGCGACCGGGTGATCACCCGCGACAACGGCATTCAGGAAATCTGCTGGGTCGGTCACAAGGCGCTGGACGCGCGGACGCTGCACACCAGCCCGCACATGCAGCCCGTGCTGATCAAGGCCGGCGCTTTGGGCAATAACCTGCCTGAACGGGATATGCTGGTGTCGCCGAACCACCGGATGCTGGTGGCCAGTGACAAGGCGGCGCTGTACTTTGAAGAGCGCGAAGTGCTGGTGGCCGCCAAACACATGGTGGACAACACAGGGATCATGTCGGTCGAGGCGACATCGACGACCTATATCCACTTCATGTTCGACCAGCATCAGGTGGTCTTGTCGGACGGCGCCTGGACCGAAAGCTTCCAGCCCGGCGATTACACTCTCAAGGGCATCGGCGACGCACAACGCGCCGAGATTCTCGAGCTGTTCCCCGAGTTGCAGCGCGCCGAGGGGCTGGCCGATTATGCGGCTGCACGCCGCACCTTGAAAAAGCACGAAGCCCAGCTTCTGTTGAAATAAGTCAAGCGGTTAAGAAGCGACAGGCGCGCGGAAATCCACGCGCGCCGGTCCAAAGTGTCTGGGGCTGGACTGCCTTGCGGTGGCGTTGCCCTGCCACCCGTCCAACGTGAAACCGCCCGCCCTAATCGGCGGGCTTTGTCTTTTCCGCCCGCCAGGCGGCCCAGGCCTCGGGCGTGTCCAGGTCGATCAGGGCGCGCTGGCCCGGGCGGGGCAGGGTGGTGATACGATGGGCATTGGCGCGCAGGATGTCGCGCGCGCCAGTGTCGCCAGACAGATCGGCGAGGGCGGGCACACAATCGGCGGGAAAGATCACCGGATGGCCCGGCGTGCCATCTGCCGCCCCGGCGCGGATGATCCGCCGCCCCGAAGCCGCATCAAAGGCCGCGATCAGAGCGGTCAGATCTGCCGTCTCGATTTCGGGCATGTCGGCCAGCATCACCATCAGGCCCTGCGCCGCCCCTGCCGCCCTTGCGCCCAAGGCCAGGCTTTCGCCCATGCCATCCGCGGCGCGCGGCACCTCGATCACCGCGACAGGCAGATCGCGCAGCACCGCCAGACGGCCCATGGCGCCGGGCGAAAGCGCAACGATCACGGGCGCGCCGGTCTGCGCCGCCGCCATCGCCTGTCGGCGCAACAATGCCACGCCATCAATCTGTTGCAACAACTTGTCCGCCCCGCGCATCCGAAATGACGCACCGGCGGCGCAGAGCAGGATTGACACGCTCATTTCTCGGGGATCAGCCCTCGGGGTGAAAATCGCAGCACCAGCAACAGCACCAGCCCCATGGTCAACAGCCGCATATGCGCCGCACTTTCGATCAGATGCGCCTTGAGCGGCGATCCGTCCGCCAACCCCGAAGACAGCACATTCATCAGCCACAGGCCCATCGGTTCAACCTGCACCCACAGGAACCAGATCAGGAACCCGCCCAGAACCGCACCCCAGTTGTTTCCCGAGCCGCCAACGATGACCATCACCCAGACCAGGAAGGTGAAACGTAACGGTTGATAGCTGCCCGGTGTCAGCTGACTGTCCAGCGTTGTCATCATCGCCCCGGCAAGACCACAAATCGCGCTGCCCAGGATGAAAACCTGCAAATGCCGCCCCGTCACGTCCTTGCCCATCGCCTCGGCCGCGACCTCATTGTCGCGGATCGCGCGCATCATCCGCCCCCAAGGCGACTTCAGCGCGCTCTGCGTCAGCCAGATCAGCAGCAGCAAAACCACCCCAAACAGCCCGGCATAGGCCAGTTTCACCACCACCGAAGATGCCGTCACCGGATCGGTGCCCAGGCTTTGCATCCGTTCCAGAAAGGCTGGGGATTGTTGCAGATCCACCTCATAGGGCACAGGCCGGGGCAAGCCGACCACATTCTTGACGCCCCGCGCCAGCCAATCCTCGTTCTTCATCACGGCGATGATGATTTCTGCAATGCCGAGCGTTGCGATGGCCAGATAATCGCTGCGCAGGCCCAGTGCCGTCTTGCCCACGACCCAGGCCACCCCCGCCGCCAACAGCCCGCCAACCGGCCAACCGATCAACACCGGCAGGCCCAGCCCGCCCAGATTGCCCGAAACGGCGGGGTTCACCGCCTCGATCGCGGCAACGCCGCCGTCGAATACCGCGCGAAACACGAAGAAACCGACGACCAGCAAAACCGTAATGGCAAGCGCGCGAACGCGCCCCGGTGCCATGCGTTTCCACAGCATCACCGCGCTTGCGATCGTGGCCAGCGCAAGAAGCAGCCCTGCGATCACCCGCAAACCGCCCGCTGCCCATGCCTCGTTTACCGGCGGCATACCGACGATCACGGCGCCAAGGCCGCCCAATGCCACAAATCCCATGACACCGACGTTGAACAGCCC
>JAACVA010000189.1 GCA_009992615.1 Rhodobacterales bacterium | reverse complement strand
GCAGATGGCGAGATCGACACCGCCGAGCGCGCCGCCCTGTGGGACGTTCTGGGTGAAAGCACAGCCCCCAACGACGCATTCGACGAGGCATTCGTCGAAGCCGCCCTGAACGCACCCGTCGATGCCGAGGCACTGGCGCGCGACGTTCCGGCGGGGCTGGAGCTGGAAATCTACACCGCTGCCGTCTTGGGCATTACGCCAGACAACCGCGATGAGGCGCAGTTCCTTCATGCCCTCGCCGAAAGGCTGGGCCTTGACAAGACCACCGTCAATGACGTGCACTTGGCCCAGGGCAAGGTGCCGCTTTACACCCTGTAAGCGGCGCGCCACCTTCGGGTGGACCGATCAACTGGGTCGGGCCCGGGTGCAGCCCTTGCACCGGGGGCAGACAACTGTATCTGCCTTCATCCAGAAGGAAAAGCGCGGCATCCGGCGCCCCTCCACGATACATGCCAAGGCCAAGGTGGCCGGCGGACTGGCCCGGGCGGTGCACATTTCAGGGCGGGCGCGGCCGATGATGCAGGGCCGCCTGACCCTGTGACGGCTTTGCCGCTGGTGCCGGTGCCGCAGTCTGGATAACACAAAGGCCATGGAAATCCCCGCTGCCCCCGCTGCGCCGCTGCGCGCCATTCTGCTGATGGTCGCCGCCATGGCGGGGTTTGCGGTTGCCGACATGTTCATCAAGCTGGCCACCGAAGATTTGCCACCGGGGCAGATCCTGCTGACGTTGGGATTGGGGGGCACGGCAGTGTTTGCCACCCTGTCCGCCCGGCGCGGTTTCTTGCTGTTGGGGCCTGACCTGTGGCACCCGGCCATTCTGGTGCGGATGGTGGGCGAGGCGCTGGGCACCATGGGGTTCGTGCTGGCGCTGACGCTGACCACATTATCCACAGTTTCCGCAGTGTTGCAGGCGGCGCCGCTTGCGGTGACCCTGGGCGCCGGACTGTTCCTGGGCGAACCTGTGGGCTGGCGGCGCTGGCTGGCGGTTGTGGTGGGGTTTGTCGGGGTGCTGATCATGTTGCAACCCGATGGGTCCGGGCTGAACCATGGGGCGCTGTTGGCGCTGCTGTCTGTAATCGGTTTGTCGGCGCGCGATCTTGTCACACGGCGGGTGCCCGCGCGCATACCCAGCCTGATTCTGGCCACCTATGGCTTTATCGCGCTTGTTCCCAGCGGGCTGATCCTGCTGGGCATCAGCGGCGGCGCGCGCTGGCCGACGGCGGCGACGACAGCGGCATTGTGCGGGATGATCGCGGTGGCCTGTCTGTCGTCTTTCGCGCTGACGCTGTCCTTGCGCGCGGGCAACATCGCAGTCGTGGCACCGTTCCGATACACAAGGCTGATCTTCGCATTCGGCCTGGGCGCGGTCGTGTTCGATGATCGGCTCACCCCGGCGATCCTGTTGGGGGCAAGTCTGGTGGCGGGTGCCGGTATTTATACCTTTTATCGTGAAGGCCGGCTGCGGCGTCTGGCGCGGCGGGCAGCATCCATCGGGTGACGGCGGCCCGGTCGGTCGGATGTTTGCCTTCGCGGGTTGCGCTGCTATACCGCAGCCGAACACCTTCAGCACCGGAGCCTTTTCATGAGCACCATCATCGACATCATCGGCCGCGAAATTCTTGACAGCCGGGGCAACCCAACCGTCGAGGTGGACGTGATCCTGGAAGACGGCACCATGGGCCGCGCCTCGGTTCCCAGCGGCGCCAGCACCGGCGCCCATGAGGCGGTGGAAAAGCGCGATGGCGACAAGGGCCGCTACATGGGCAAGGGCGTACTGGGCGCGGTGGCCGCCGTGAACGGCGAATTGGCCGAGGCGCTGGTCGGGTCGGACGCAACCGAGCAAGAGGCGATCGACGCCACGATGATCGAAATCGACGGCACCCCCAACAAGGCCCGGCTGGGCGCCAACGCCATTCTGGGCGTGTCGCTGGCCGTGGCCAAGGCGGCGGCGGATTTCACCGCGCAGCCGCTGTTTCGCTATGTCGGGGGCACCAGCGCGCGCACCTTGCCTGTGCCGATGATGAACATCATCAACGGCGGCGAACATGCCGACAATCCGATCGACATTCAGGAATTCATGATCATGCCGGTCAGCGCGGACAACATCCGCGAAGCCGTGCGCATGGGGTCCGAGGTGTTCCATACCCTGAAAAAAGAGCTGACGGCGGCGGGCCTGTCCACCGGCATCGGCGACGAGGGTGGCTTTGCCCCCGACATCTCCAGCACCCGCGACGCGCTGGATTTCATCCTGAAATCCATCGAAAAGGCGGGCTATACCCCCGGCGATGACATCATGCTGGCGATGGATTGCGCGGCGACGGAATATTACCGCAACGGCAAGTACGAGATGAAGGGCGAAGGAAAATCCCTGTCATCCGAGGAAAACGTCGCCTATCTGGCGAAGCTGGTGGCCGATTACCCGATCCTGTCCATCGAGGACGGGATGAGCGAGGACGACTGGGACGGCTGGAAAATGCTGACAGACGAACTGGGCGGCCAGGTGCAACTCGTGGGCGACGACCTGTTTGTCACCAACCCCAACCGTCTGGCCGAGGGCATCAAGCGCGGCTGTGCCAATTCCATGCTGGTCAAGGTGAACCAGATCGGCACCCTGTCGGAAACCCTGCGCGCCGTGGAAATGGCGCACAGGGCGCGCTTCACCAACGTGATGAGCCACCGGTCGGGCGAAACCGAGGATGCGACGATTGCCGACCTGGCCGTCGCCACCAACTGTGGCCAGATCAAAACCGGATCACTGGCGCGGTCTGATCGGTTGGCCAAATACAACCAGTTGATCCGTATCGAGGAAATGCTGGGCGAATCGGCCGTCTATGCCGGGCGGTCCATCTTGCGCTGAGGCCCATCGCAGGGCGCAAGATCATCGGAAACACCGGAATCGGGGGCGCGTATCAGACGCGCCCCTTGAAGTGAAATATATCGAAATGCTTGTGCATCCTCGGGGCCTGAAGATGGTGATCGCCCTGCGCCGACCATCCAGCAATGCCCTGTTGGAAACTTCTGTGGTAGCGGTCAACGTCCCGAAACGCCACTTTGCGACCCGAACCTTCCGTCACGTTTCAAAACCGGCTTTATAGAACGGCGGTGGATCAGTCGCCTGATCTTCCAGTCAGATCACGGGTGCCGGGCGATGCGCCGGTCCGCATGGCGGCGCGGCCGATCATATGCGCCCCTACGGGCGTCGTCAGCAACAGAAATCCAACGATCAGGCCACCGCGAAAGGCAACGTCAAGATCGCCGAAATACGTCATGGCCGCAGCCACCACCAGCCCGGTTGCAAGGGTGCCCGCCTTGGTGCTGGCGTGCATCCGCACCAGAACGTCGGGCAACCTCAGGATGCCAAGGCCCGCGATCAACGCGAAAAACCCCCCCGACAGCAACAGCACACCGGTTACATAGTCAATCATGTCTGATCCTCGCGGTTGCGGCGTTTCTGACGGCGTTCGGTGAACCGGGCGAGGGCGACCGTAGCCAGGAACCCGATCAGCGCCACCACGAGTGCGACGTCAAGGACGGTACTGTCGTCGGCAAAGATGGCAAATACGGCACAAAAGACGACGATCAGCACAGTCATCATGTCCAGCCCCACAACACGGTCGGCCAGGGTTGGCCCCTTGGCCAGGCGGATGAGGGCCAGTATCATCGCCACCATCAACAGGATGAAGGTGATATCGACAGACCAACTCAGAAAAACGGCACCGCTCATGTTTCCATCGCCTCCATCACCCAACGCTCCATCCCGGTCTTCAAGGATCGCACGATCGCCTCGGGGTCGTCGGCAAACATCGCATGGACATACAGCGTTTTGCGATCGTCGGAAATATCCAGCGACAGGGTGCCGGGCGTCAGCGAGATCAGGTTTGTGACCAAAAGGATGCCCGCATCGCTTTTCACATCCAGCGGCACTGCGATGATGCCCGGTCGGCTGAGCTGTGTTGGTGTTATCACATCCCAAACCACTTCAATTGATGACACCACAAGTTCGTAATGGAACATCACCACAAGCCGCGACCAGGTATACGACCTGCGGAAATAGGGGTTTGGCCCGCCCAGCAAGGGCTGGATCATCCACAGCGCGGCAAAGCCGATCACAAACCCCACGGTCAGGCTGGGCAATGTGAAACTTCCGTTGAACGCCGCCCAAAACACGGCAAGGATCAGGTTCAGAACGAACAGATTCATGGACGCCCCCCCAGAACGGCAGCGACATAGGCGGACGGGTCCAGCAGTTGCGTGGCCGTACGCTCGGCAAATTGCACGAAGGGTTCGGGGTACAAGCCGATGATCACCGTCAGTGTGGCAAGGCCCGCGATCGGTGTCAGCAGGCG